>CAYTDR010000001.1:0-43673 GCA_964436185.1 uncultured Candidatus Obscuribacterales bacterium
CAGGTTGCTAGACGCAATCGGATGGCTAGTCCTAGGTTTATTGACGAATCAAATGACTGTTTGAGACTAAAAGCTCAGGAATAAATTGACGATCGCTTAGCGGTCTGCGAGTCGATAAGCCTATTGCCGAGCTTGAGAATCGTTGACCTTACTGGTCCTTCGAATACTAGTGTCGACGCATACGAGCTAGCGAAAAGAGTGGCGAGATATATCACCGCGTCTTGAGAGCTATTCATCGTAGGATATCGCACGCCCAGATAGGCAAGGAAGACGCAGTGCAGAAGGAACATGGAGAAGCTGATGTTGCCCAACCAGACGAAAATACGCCAGCTGAGAATCTTGGACAGGAGACCACTTTCCATCGCCAAGACCACGATAAGCGCTGCACACGGGAGCATGGGCAATCCGCAGTCGGCAATCCAAAGAGAACCAGCGTTGCTCGCCCAGGGAATGGTTGCTGCCCTGACCGGTTGTGAGCTGAAGCTGATGAGAATCAAGAGCACGACACAGCAAAGCTCCAGCACCGTAGCTGGTACTACGGAGAGGCTGATATTCGCAAGTTTTTTGCCAAAGAAATAGGCTGCCACCATTCCAACAACAAATTCAAGCATTCTCGACACAGGGTTGACGTACATGACGCCCAGGGCTGACCAGCCATGAGGCTGGCATTCGGGCAAGTTGAGCACGTTACAGAGAATGCAGGCGCCGATCACCAGCGCCGCAGATGCTGCCACGACCAGATACCAGGAAGATTTGATTGCTCTTGCCAGCAATGGAAATGCGAGGTGCATGATGACGAGTGCAGAACACGTCCAGGAAGCTGCGTTATACGAGTAAAAGATCTTCCAGTTCGGAATACATGACTGCATCAAAGTGAGATTGCACAAAAACATGGGAATCTGGGCCTTCGTTACTCTGAATACTTCCGGCAGTAACGCGATCAAAAGCAACAGGGTGAAAAGGTGCGAAGGCCAGATGCGTGCAAACCTGGCCAGGTAGAAACGAGAAATCTCTTCCTTGCCTCTGATGTTCAAATAATTGTGTGCTAAAACGAACCCGGATATGACGAAGAAAAACGAAGTAGACTGCGACAGGTTGAACATCTCTCCCACATGTCGCCAACTAGTAAATGAGCCCTGGCTGTGATGAAAAACGATGAAGAAAAGCGGAAAGAAACGAACCGCTGTCAGACATTGGAATCGCTGCTTCGTGATTTTATTGTCGGACTCTTTTAGCTCCTGTGGCAAAGAATCCAGAGTCGATCGAAAGGACACCTCAGGTGCTGAGACTGTCATGAATCGCCTCGCTGATAGGGCTGATCTCCTGAAAATATTATCAATTTACTCATCTTTCCACCTGAGTCGCGGCTTACATGCAACTAGCTTTTGACATCAAAAAAGTTGTTCAAAACCACTACCAGAGCAGGCGAAAGGACCTACTGTCATCCCGGAAATCAAGAGCAGGGCAGTCTTCCAGGAAAAAACATATCGGCGGATTTGGAACGTTAGCGAGCGGACAGCGGAAATCGGTCAACTATTATGAGAAAAATTTACCTCAGTCCCTGCGGTCCCTCACTGCAACAACAACAACAACAACAACCGCGGGCAGTGTATTCAGCCGCATTTGGCAATATACTGGTCCCGCCTCCTAAAATTCAGATGCTGCAATCACGAAAGCGGCAGGAGAAGACGAGGCTGATGACATGCCCGGAACTATGCCACTACCCATGGTGATAAGTCTATGGCAAGTCCACGATGATACCATTTAATTATGCTTACCGAAAATCAATGGTGAGCACGGAATAGCCGAATCAAGACATCTGCTTCGGTCGATAATCTTCCAAAATTTTATCCATGCGCTCCCGTGCTTCTCTTGCCTCGTTGTTTCGGCCGGTTCGTTCTAGTGCCACCGCATGTGCCTGCAACGATTTTGCCAGCATCGGCGGGAAACCGCCACGCTCGCGTATTTTTACTGACTGGGCAAGCAACGTCTCAGCTTCTTCGAAGCGGCGCAACTCGATCAAAAGAGAACCCAGTCCGTAGGCCGAGACGGCCACGTCCAGATGCTCCGGTCCGAGTACAGCCAGTCTCATCTCGAGTGCTTTGCGGAACAGGAACTCGGCTTCCGGCTGCATTTGCTGAGACTTGTACAAGTCAGCAAGCAACTGCACGTTGTCCGCCACAATCGGGTGGTCGGGCCACAAATCTCCGGTCTCAGAAAGGAGTGAATAACGAAAGAGAGTCTCGGCTTCCTCGAATTCCTGCGCCTTGTATTTTCTGAGCGCGAGCAACAAGAGACTCTCCTGCAGGTGATTGAAGTCCGCTACAAGTGAACCTTGTCTGACTCTGCCAGCATACTCTTCTACCTGCCGCAGACAGTCTTTGATATCGCGGCCGAGTCGATGACAGATAAGAACCATAGCCATGGTGGCAACTGCATACAAAATGCTTCTCTGATCAACACGAGAATAAATTTGCCGCGACGCGTCTACCAATTCTCTCGATTGTTCGAATTTCCCCCAGGCGAAATAGAGTGCCGCCAGATAGTTTTGCCTGGTAGCAATCTCGAGCTCATCACCGGGGAAATGCTCGCGCGTCTCTTCCAGCGCGCGCGTGTAATATGGCTCAGACTCGGCGAACTGCGATTGCAGCCGTTTTAGAATTCCAAGGCTGTGAAGCGAGCAAATGATACCTTGCCTGTCTTGAGGAAAATGACGCTCTCTCAGACCAAGGGAACGCTCGTAGTAGCTTTCCGCTTCTGCATACTTACCTATTGCATGCAAACTGTAGGCAACTCGCTCGAGAGGCATGACCAGCTCTGGGCTCTCCTCACCAACTGAAGATTCCAGGCTCGTCAGCTCGAGTTTCAGCGATTCAGCCTGACTAGTACTCTCGTGCTCGCCCAAACGGTTCTCTCCTCGAAACTCACCGACCGTCATTTTATGCCACGTTCAGAAAAAATCCCTTCATTGTACAATTTGTTTTGGCATCCACAGATAGAAACGCTCATATCAATGAATATCACCCGGCGAAAATTTGTCAAAGGCGCAGCGGCTGTGCTGCTCGGTTCTCTCATTTGCCGAGATGTCAGTGCGCGACCGACATTTACTTCCGATCCATTTAAACTTGGCGTGGCGTCGGGTTCACCGAGGCCAGATAGTATCGTGCTCTGGACGCGTCTTGCGCCGAAACCACTGGAAGGCGGCGGGTTGGAACCAGTTCCCATAGAGGTGAAGTGGGAAATCGCAGACGATGAGGCTTTCCATAAGATCGTTAAGAGCGGCACAAAAGTAGCTGATCCCACGTATGCTCACTCGATCCATGTTGAAGTGAACGGTTTGCAGCCTGGACGGTGGTACTGGTATAGGTTCTTTTCCGGAGATGCGGTTAGCCCAATCGGTTATACTCGAACCGCTCCAGCACTCGATTCGCTCGAGCCCTTTCGATTCAGTTTTGCTTCCTGCCAGATGTATGAGCAAGGCTATTACACGGCGCACAGACATATGGCTGAGGAAAACTTGGACCTGGTCGTTTTCCTCGGCGATTATATTTATGAGTGCTCGTGGGGTTTAAACAATGTTCGCAAGCATGAAGGTCCTGACGTCCACACCCTTGAAGAATATAGAAATCGATTTGCATGCTATAAGAGCGATCCGGACCTGCAGCGCTGCCATGCTCGTTTTCCCTGGATTACGACCTGGGACGACCACGAAGTCGAAAATGACTATGCAAATGATCGTTCTCAAAATCTGGATCCGAACTTTTTGGCTCGCCGGTCTGCAGCTTATCAGGCATACTACGAGCATATGCCACTGCCTGAATCCTGCGCTCCGCACAATTCAGGGATGCGAATTTACGACGCATATGACTTCGGCAAGTTGACGCGCTTTCACGTACTGGATGACAGGCAATACAGAGACTATCAGGTGAGTCCGAAAGCAGGACATGGTGGCTCTAACACTATTGATGATTGTCCTGAGCGAAATGATCCAAAGCTCACTATGCTCGGATGGGAACAGGAAGATTGGCTCAAAAAGAGCCTTAACGAATCTTCGGCCGTATGGGACGTCATAGTTCAGCAAACTTTGATGGCACAGGTGGTGCATCCGGTTCGAAAATTCTGGACCGATGGTTGGGATGGTTATCCCGCAGCCAGAAAGCGTTTGCTTGAAGCGGCAAGCAAGAGACCTTCATCAAACAGCATCGTTATCGGTGGCGATTTACATGCTTATGCCGTCTGTGACCTGAAACTGGATTTCGATGATGCGAAGTCCCCGACCGTCGCCACAGAACTTTGCGGAACGTCTATCTCCTCTCAAGGACCTGCGATCCCAACAGACGAATGGCTGAAGTACAATCCGCACATACATTATTTGAACGGAGCGCTTCGCGGGTATGTGACGGTGGAGCTAGGACAGAAACAGGCAGATGTATTGCTCAGGACAATTGAGAGCGAGAAGACGCCGGAGACCAAAATCAGAACTCTGGAACAATATGTTGTCGAGAAAGACAGACCGGGTGCCAAGAAAGTCTAGCCAGGCAATTGAAAAAAACATCGGCATTTGACAAAAATGCATTGACGGCGGTGCTAACGAGTGATCGGCGGCGCGTCAATGAAGATGTAACGATACAGTCGTCGATAGAAGAAGCAAGATAAAGTTGTACTTCTAGTCGAATGATTGATTTAATGGTCTCCTAATTCTTCGAGGCAATGTGTCGAGCCGTTTGGCAGGCAGCGCAGCATTAGCACCGGGTCGCTCAGCATATGGCAGACAACAGAGGTAGGGCATGAAGAAAATACGTTTGGGCTTTGTTCTCGCGATCAGTGCAATGAGCTTTCTCGCAACGACGGCATCAGTGCGCTCGGTAAAAGCCGAGACTAGCAGAAAATGGGGATTCATCAACGTTGTTGGCAAGATGATGATTGAGCCCGAATACCTTGATGCACACAGCTTCTCAGACGGGCTTGCGTTGGTGAAAGTGAGCACCAATGGAGAAGAGCTCTACGGGTTTATCAACGGGCGGGGAGAATTGAAGATCGGCGCGAATTTCAAAAACGCCGGTGATTTTGCCGAAGGTCTTGCTGCAGTTCAACTGCCCGACAGCGGTGAATTCCTTAGCCAATTCGGCGCCGAGAGTGCCGGCAAATGGGGATGGATAGATAAGACAGGAAACTTTGTCATCAAGCCACAGTTCGACAACGCCAAACAGTTTTCAGACGGTTTGGCAGCCGCTACCAATGGTGGCGCCTATGGTTACGTGGACAAGTCAGGCTCCTGGGCAATAAAACCGCAATTTTACCTGGCCTGCCCATTCTCGAGCGGACGAGCGGCTGTCCTTGTCAATGAGCAAACAGGATTTCTATCAATAAGCTCTTCTACCGACAAATACAGAGCTTCCGGAGGTCACTGGTACTACATCGATAAAGATGGCAAATTTGCATTTGGCTCGTTCGATGACTGTGGCATTTATGATAATGGCCTTGCACCGGTTGCGCTCGGAAGACACCAGGGGTCGATTAAGCCAGACAGATGGGGATTTGTGGACACGAGAGGCAAATTCGTCATAGCGCCGAAGTTCAACGATGTCCGCGCAATGTCAGACAAAATGGCCGCAGTACAAACGGGTTCTTGGACGGATATGGGTCAGGGCTTCCGCTCCTGGAGTCCAGGCAAATGGGGCTACATCAATGAGTCCGGAAAACAAGTCATAGATTCACAATTCGATCACGCCGATCCATTTTCTGAGGGAATGGCGGCTGTCGAGGTAAATGGCAAATGGGGATACATCGATAAAAAAGGAAAGATCGTGATCGAGCCACAGTTCATCGGAAACCTCTGCTTCGCAAATGAACTGGCACCAGTCTTGATTGAGAAAGAGGTAACGACAAAAGAATCATCAAGCGGACCCCAGACGAATGCACCGCAAGATGCTGCTGCTGAATCCGAAGAGTGACCCAAAGGTCCGCGGATAAGGACCTACTCAGGATCCTTGTGAAAGCCGGAACGTCGGCACGCCGTCGGTCGCTCCATCCTCCTCGAGCCCTTCATAGAAGACATGGTCTGCGTCCTTCAGGTAGTCGAAAAGGGCATTGTTCGCCAGATACATGAACTCGAAGAAGGTCATCGCCTTACCATCACGGCTGGTGAGTTTCGCATCCAATTCTTCGTACTCGTCTGCGCCTTCAGGAACTCCATCGAACAGCAAAACAATGCTGCTCGACTTCGTCAGAAGAAAATCTCCCAGCGGCAGTGTCATTTTACAGATGTCCCTGTTGTATTCAGAGAAGGCCTGAAGAAACTTAGAGAAGTCGTTGTAGGTTTCTTTTCCGAACGCCCAGGCAAAGCTGTTCAGAGACAGTTTCGTAGTCATAGTGAACCTCCTGCGAAAACCAGTCTATTGAGGCTTCAGAAGCAAGATCCTTTGACTCACGCTATTCCCGACCCGGACGAGAGGTTAAATGCCTGGTCCTGGCAATCTCTAGCCTTTGGGTTTAACAGGGGTCTTAGCCGATGATTTCTTCTTGCCCTTCACCTTGTTGTCGGTGCTACCCACTACTTGACCCTGTACATTGGCGCCGGAGCCAGGCAAGAGTGAAGCAGATGTGACAGCCTCGCCGGTGAACTTCTGTTGTAGCTCGACAAGGAACTCATCACCCGGTTTGATGATGCACTCCTGACCCTTGGTGACTGTGTCCTCGATGATCCAGCTTCCTGGAATTCCACTCAAGAATCCCCAACAGAAGCCTTTCAGTCTGCGGTGAGGGACGTTGGTTCCCACCGGTCTCATGAAGGCAAAGGAAGGATTCATTGCGCCGATTACACCAAGAGCGACAGGCATAGCGCCGAAGGAGAACACTCCTGCCGGTGCGAGTGCTGCGTTCAATCCAATTCTGATTGCTTTGTATCGCAACTGCTGACCCCACGGTCCGGTGATCTCACCGTTGTGGTTGACACCGAGGAGCCGTCCTTCAGCCTTGTTCTTCACAATGCGCGATTTGCGAGCGGGCTTGGCGTTCAATGCCACATGCTCGCCGTTGTAGGCAACGATTTCATCGAAGCTGAATCCGAGAACACCGGAGTTGCGATACCACCGGTTAGGGCTGACCAGCGAATGCATTACGGACCTGGCGGGCATCTGATAGTTGACGTGACCGCGGACCATGTCGCCTTTCTTGGCGACGAGCTTTTTACCAATCTCGAGATCGTACTTTAAACGCCCCTGAATAATGTCGCCCTTCTTGGCAGTTTTGCTGGAGATTTGGCTGGACATGACAATCGGGAACTGCGCCCCAGATTTGATGCATGTCTTTCCTTCATCTGTAGGAAGCTCTTCATAGGCGATAGTCTCTTCGATTTCTTGCAGCTCATCGTTGTCGACCACGATTACGTCGGCATCTCCAACGTTCGCCTCGACAAAGCCTTCTTGAAGGAAGGCAAGCTCGGTCGAGTCGTTGGACGCGGCGAAGCCTGCATAGCCGATCTTTCTAGCAGCCTGCCCTGGCAGATCATCACTGTCGGCGGTGTTACGCGCCGAGATTTCTTTGGGCTCCGGAGTAGCGGTCGTCGTTGCAGAAGGTGCAACTGCCACTGGTGCCGCTTTGGTGGCAGCGGGCGAGGCTGTCGTCGTCGGTACGACCGAGACTGGTGTGGCAACCTGTGTTACAGAAGTTGGCTTGGCGGTAGCTGGAGCGCCGCCCCAGCCTGCAGCTGTGCCACCTGAAGGTTTGTTCTCGTCCATACCGCGCAAAACGGGACCGTCCGCAGGCGAAGCAGCATTGATTCTCGTAGAAACGGGCTCTGATGCGGCTTCCTGATCAACCGGCGTCCATACGGATTTGCCCGGTATCTCTTTCTTTGCTTCTTTTGGTTCTTTGTCAGGAGCACCAACAGTCTTCTCTTTTAGAGCCGACCATGACAGCTTGGATGCGATTGATTTGACGCTGCTCTCTTTCGCTGGAGCGCTTTCCTTGACAAAACCTGCTTGAGGTTGCTCAACCGGCGTCCAAACAGATTTCGAAGCCTTGACGTCTTTCTTGTCTTTAGCAAGGGAGTCATTGGCGTCTTTTTCCGGAGAAGTCAGCCAGGCGATCTTTCGCCCTTTGGCCGGCGGATTGACCGGAACTGTATCGGCGGTCTCCACAGGTGTCCAAACGGACTTAGAAGAGACTACTTCTTTGGTCTCCTTCACATCCGCCGCAGCATATGCAGGGACGCCCGTCATATACAAAAAGAGTTGCCCTGCCAGCAAGGCCCGGACTAACCTGTCGAATTTCTTGGACGACCGATTTCTTTTTTGCAAACGCACCATAGGAGATCCCTTCTGTACTAGCTCACTGCTACGCCGACTACATATCGAAATTAAGTGTTGATACATCGCCAATTGATATCACTTGACCGATAGTTAGTAAAGGACACCTCTTTGCAGCATCCTGTTCACTCGAACTATTTATACAATGCAACTACCCTTGATATCACACTTGACGACCGAATTTTATATGACTTCTAACAACCTCCTTAAGATTCATTGCGACACAATTTCTCTCTTGGCAGCACCGGCGGGAATCTTCGGTTCCGGCTTCAATAACAGGATTGTCGGCAAACCGTCCTTTTGTAAAAATCGGCCGACCTCTCTTATTTGCAACTGGTTCTTCTCAAGATACATTTTCAAGTGCTTCATAGGTTGATTGAGCTGTGTGGTCTCCGGCGTATGAACCACGAAAAGGACGTTCTTTCTCCTCAGAAGCTGGTTGAGCGTTTCATCGGTCTTTTGGTCGACGTCCTTGCCAACCAGCTCCAGCGTATACTCTCTGCCATGGAACTGCCCTTTGGTCAATGGAACCAACTGGTGCATGATCCCGTAGTCGAAGAAAGCATAGTAGTAGTTCTTGTGCGCATTCATATAGTCCGCTAGCTGATAGGAAGCATCGGACCAAATGCCTCTGCCACCGAACTGCCTATATTCCTCGGCATAGCGAAAGACAGCGATATAGTTTGATACCACACCAGCCACCAAACACAGACTAATCAAATCGCGCTTGAGCGTTTGCTTTTGTTCTTCGGCTATCAGCCAGACTCGCATGAAGGCATACGCGATAAGAATCTGGAGAAATGGATATAAATTGAAGAAATGATGTGGACCGTAAGACTGGCGAGTCAGCAGTATTTCAACAAATAAGACAACAAGCATGACCAAAACAAACCGCACGCATCGGTTCTCGAACAGTCGGTCGGACGGCTTGTAAAGCAGATAGGCAAGAATCAAGAAGCCAAAGAAACACAGAAACGGAAAGAAGGTATGGGGAGAAGGAGTGACACTGGCGAGCGATTTCTCGAGCGCTGGAGTTCGGGCAAGAAGCTCTCCTGCCCAGCTCGTGTAGGGAGGCCAGAATGGGGGCTTTCCGTTGGTTAGTTCGTAAAAGCCTGAGCCATCGAGAGTGCCAAGAAGCACATTCAATTTCTGGGAAAATGGAATGGGGAAAAACGTAGTTCTCCGCCAGAAGACGAGCAAGAGAGTATTAGGCACCGGAAAGTTGTGCACCCAGAGCGGCAGCCCACCGCAGGCGAAACCAAGAGTGAAGACCAACCAGCGCATAGCGTTCTCTTTGCTCTCCAGCAAGGAGCCTCGAATTCCCGTCTTCAGCACTGTCTTGAGTGCGTTGAAAATAGGCTCTCGCCGGTCGAATAAAAGGGCTGCTAAGAAGGCGATTATGAACCAGGCAAACTCGAGTTTGTCCCAGAGCCCGAAGCCGGCAAATAGACCGACGAAGAAAAGACTATAAAAGCAAGGACCCTGCATGCATTTAACAGCAAAGTACATGAATGCTACTCTGCAGAGCGTTGCAATAGTAGAAGGTCCGTGATCCATTCTGAAGCTCGCGATCGTGTTCGGATCGGAAGCAAAGAGGATGGTTGCAACCACAGCAACAGCGACGCCGAACATGCGCCTTGTCAGCAGATAAGTGAGGACGACGGTAACCAAGCCGATGATGATGGAAGGCAGCCGGATTGACATCGCGCTTGGTGGCACCAGTGCGAACAGCGGCGCATACAGAAGTGACTTGGAAAGACCGATGTGACCCTGAGACATGATCGGGATTACATGGCCGAACAACTCGATTTTGCGAAAGGCAAAAAGCTCGGGAAACGGACAGCCCAGAGCGACGTTACAGAAATAGGTCTCATCAGGAGCGAGACCGGGCGACTGGATGTGAAGACAGGAAATAAACAGGTTAGCCGCGCAAACAGCTATAAGGAATAGGTATTCGAACAGCACGAATCGGGCGGCCCCGGATGCCTCACCCGTGAGAATCTTGCTGTCCGCAGACACGTTCAATTTCGAATTCACTCATGAATACAGGTGCTGTCGCCAGGGACCCAGCAGTCGCGAGGTCCCTGACTAGAATACTACATATCCACGCCGAAGAGCTGGAACGCCGCCCAAGACTTGGGTCTGCGATCGTTGGAAAGAGACAGCAGTTGTGCCTGACGGAGTGACTGCGCATCATTCATCCCCGACTTCTTATTCTTATAGAAGTTGGCGAGCTCGATGTTATGTGCTGCTCCGGGTTGGCTCCACAGGCTCATCATCACGTTGCGGGCACCGGCGTACTGAAGTCCGCGGGAGAAAACCTTGACAGCTTTTCCACCGAAACGGGCTCCGCTCACCGATGTTCCACTCAAGACGACCAGGTCTGAAGGCAGACTGAGCTCGAAGAGATTGCGAGCGACAGCTCCCTGTGCAACCTTCGGCTGTTCGATGGGCTTGGTCTTCTCGCCACCGCTCAGCTCTGCGACATCCACGGCCAGGGGCGGAGGAGCAAAGGTGGAGAACGGAATCTTGGAGTCAATCGGATCTTGATCGGAGATCGAAATCGGACTGGCCAGATGTAATACAGCCTTGCCCTGTACCTCTTTCTCCAGGTCTCCGAGTTGCAAACCGTTTGCTGGAATGGTGAAGACCGGGTCAGGTCTGACAGCGGTTGAAATCTCGTTGACCTCGTTTTGCTCGTTGTTGGCGTTCTGGTTGGTAGCCACGAGAATACTGAGCTGAGAGGTGGACGGCGCTGTCCTGTCGAACGCTTCTCTCATAGTCGAAACCATCGTCAGAAGATGATTCTCAACCAGGAATTTGTCGTTCTCGTCGATTAAGGCAGCAAAAGGCAGGTTGAACAGAACACCATCAGGGATGATGACTATCTGACGATCGTCACTGACCGGCAGGAAGCTGCGCACCGACTGAGGCAAGAGCTCTTCGTAGAGCGTCTTCAGGACGGTCTTCTCGGCTTCTTGCATCTCGGCGGGGTTTATCGCTCCGGCAAGTATTGATCCTACTTGTTTGGTCAGAGCCGCCTCGCCGATCGGCAAAACGGTGGCAGAAATTCGTCCAGCTGGATCGACGGTGAAGACGACACTAGACTTTTCGCCGATCAAATAATCGAGGAAAGTGATCTTGTTCTTGCTCGCGGTTTCAACAATCTCTCTCACCGTTGTCGGATAAGGAGCGATGAAACGAGCGATCGCTTTGTCTTCTCTTGCTAAAGCAGAGAAACGTGTGAGCCAGGTGGTCCATTCCTTTGTTAGATCGGAAGGCTTGATGTTGGTTTCGGCAGCATTTAAATGTGCTCGCTCTCTGGTCAAGTCGTCAAAAACGTCTTTGTGCGCTTTCTTGACCTCACCACCTTCTCTGAGCCAGCCAGAGATGAAGTCTTCCTCTTTCAGTTGCTCTGCAATGAGAAGGGCTTGTTCCGCCAGTCCTTGAGAGGCCAGGAGAGCGACAAGCTGTTGTCCGTACTCACGTCTCGTAGACATGAATCTCAGGAATTCAGCCGACGGGAAGTTACCTGCCTGAGGGGAGCGGAAGTGCGAGAGTGCTTCGATCAAAGTCTCCTTCGCATCGTCTTCCTCTTTGTTTTCAAGCTGGAGCTGCGCCTGCACGGTAAGGGCTCGCCACATAGCCATATCATCAGACGTTTCTTTGCCTAACTTGAGAGCCACGTCGAGATACTTCTGCGAATTTTCCGTATCGCCCAGTTTATGAGCAACCTCGGCAAGCGAGACGTAGAGCCGCGTTCGAATCACATGATAATCTTTCGGATTCTTTTGCAGGATTGGCAAAACTGTACGCAGGTGGTTAACAGCGTCTCTGTATTTGCCGACGCGATACTCGACAGCAGCGATGTTGCAGAGAATCATGATCTGCATCCGCACCCTGGTCGGTTTGATTAATCCCTGCAAATCGAGAGCCTTTTCAAAATAGCTAACGGCATTGAACGAATCACCCGCATTTGCGTGCATTACACCGAGAGCGTTGAGGCACTCAGCATGCGGATAGGTCTTACCACTGCGCTCGAAATAAGGGACGATGCTGCCCAGGATTTTCTCAGCAATCTCTTCTTCGCCAACAGCGATTTGCGAGAAGGCATAGCCCATGAGGAGATTGGCCTTCCCTTCTTTGTCCAGGACTGATTCATCGTACTTGCCGGCCAGCCTGTAGGCTTCTTTGTAAGACGCGTTGGCCTCAGGGAATTCTCCCAAAACATACTGAGCGTTAGCCAGCGAAGCAAGCGCGCTGATCATGGCTCTGTCGTTTTTAGATCGCTTAGCGACTGCAATGGCTTTATGCGCTTCCTCGAGCGAGGCGACATAGAATCCGAGCTCACTCAGAAGTCCCGCAATCTTGCAGTGCATTGTCAGCGCCTCAGGAAGATTGTTGCCCTGGGCTGAATATTTGGCTGACTCCTGGAAATAACGGATAGCCTCTTTTAGTTTATTGAAACGCAGAGCAAGAGCACCAGCCAGTCTCATAAGGCTGGCGGCCTCGTTGGAATCTGTCTCCGGCCGGTTGAGCAGATGCTTCATGGCCAGATCGAGTTGGCGCAGTGCCCAGAGCGGATTATCGAGACCAAAATATGCCTGAGCCAGGGCGATTCTTGCTTTACCCAACTGCACTTCGTCATTGATAGCAGAAAGAACCTCGACAGCATTCTCGCCGAGGTGACGTGCCTTCACCCATTTGCCTTGGGTGAGGTAAACCTTACACATTCCGATTAGAGCTTGGCCTTGCCCGTGGGTGTATTTCATCTCAATGGACATGCCGTAGGCTTCTTGCCAACGTAACAGAGCGTCCTGGAACTCACCCCTATTAAAGTGGTCGTTGCCCGTCTTGATAAGCTTATCTGCCTTATCTATGGACTCCGGGGTGCGTGGCGCTTCCAATACTTCAGTTAGCTGGCGAACATTCTTTGGACGAATTTCGCTCATCGTGCTCTGATCGTTCTGCGATTGAGAGAGAATTTCTTTGGCAAGCGGCGTGAGCGGCTTGGGAGCTGCCTTTTCATCCTGGGCCAGCGCGCTGCTGACTGTATTGACCGCAAGTAATGAGGCTAGACCTGTTGCGATTATTCGGTTTTGGATACTCATCAATGCCAGTTTCCTACTTTTGGTTGCCGAGTGGAACTTTGATTGTGTCCGGTGTTGAGGGCGAGACCGCTCTATAAGAGGAGGAGAGACAGATAGCGCAATGACTTTCAGCCGCTCCATCCGGACAGCCTTATCGTAAGGCAAACGAACGCCAATTTTCTCGGAGGTTAACGGTCCTTTCAAGTTATATGGGCAAAAAATAAGGTTGTTGAGAGAATCTTGCAACGTGCCTCAAATGGCTTGACTAGAAACGTTTTATACGCGCTTGACAAAGCAGGATGTGATGACGCTCATAACCATAAGTATGGATGTATCCATTGGCTGGAACCGCGAGGAAGGTTTGGCTGACGACGATGGTCCTGGCAACTAAGTTATCGATCATGTTAAGAAAATAGAATCTTGCCTGGAGCAGAGCGACAGTAATTTTGGCGACGAGACAGGATATTTGCTACCCTTCTTCTACGTCATTCATAAACCAGTCCTCTGGCAGACAGGTTTTCGCACGAATTCACCAAAGCGTGTTCGGCAGGAAGAATTCACGGCGCTGGAAATAGGGAACCTACATGCAGGCACGCAAAGTCGCCATACAACTTATACAAGAGCGGGAGTTCGACGTAGCCATAATCGGTGGCGGCATTGTCGGGGTGGGCATCGCACAGAATGCGGCTGCTCGCGGTCTTTCTGTCGCGCTGGTTGAGAAGGCGGACTTCGCATCGGGCACATCGAGTAAGACCACGAAACTGATTCACGGTGGATTACGCTACCTGGAGCAATTCGACTTTCGTCTCACGCGAGAGCTCTGCCAGGAGCGGGGGCTGCTCGAGCAGCTGGCGCCGCAGTTGGTGCGTGACTTCAGCTTCATCTTGCCATTCAGCGACGCGAACAAATTCTTCGCCTTCAAAGCCCGCTGCGGTCTCGCCTTGTATGACCTGCTGGGCTGGAACGCCCAGGGTATGAGACGCCATCAGAGTCTGACACAAAAGGAAGTCCTGGGCTTCGCTCCTTCGCTATCTGCGGACAAAGTAGCAGCTGGATTGCGGTTTCACGACTGTATTACCGATGACGCCAGGCTAGTACTGGAAGTGCTCAAGTCAGCCTGCGACAGAGGAGCGGTGGCGGCCAATTATTTAGAAGCAAAAGGATTCGAACTCGAAGGCGGGCGTGTAGCCCGCATAACATTGAGAGACAGGTACAGCGGGCAGGATATCCTCCTGCGCTGCAAATCGTGCGTCAACGCCACAGGCGTGTGGTCGGACGAACTGATGTCCCAGATTGACTCTTCCTGGGTGAAGCAGGTGGCACCAGCCAAAGGCGTGCATCTGATGCTGCCTGCATCGGCGTTCGAGACCAACACAGCGCTGTTTTTGCCCACTTTGATGAAAGATGGACGATATGTATTCGTCGTTCCCTGGCAGAAAGCCATCATGGTCGGTACCACTGATACCAGGTACAGCGGCTCGTTAGACTCTCCATTGCCCCAAGAGGACGAGATCGACTACCTGTTGAGCGTACTCAACAGTTACAGTCGCACAACCAAATTGAACCGCAGTGACGTAACAGCCGCCTGGGCAGGGCTCAGACCTCTCGTCAGGGGTGACTCAGCCGATTCCAAGAACGGCGCATCCAGCGCGGCCACATCAGGTCTTTCCAGAGAACATGAGCTTCTCGAAGGACCCGGCGGCATCCTCGGATTAATCGGAGGCAAGCTGACCAACTTCCGCATTCTCGCCAACCAAGTTACAGAAAAGTTGAAGACTGTCCTTCCTCCTGAGACCAGTCAAGCAATGCGAGATGCTGAGACCGATCATATTATGTTAGGCGGCTGGAACAATAAGGAAGACTACTTGAAGAGCTCGGCCGAAATCTCAGCACGGTCACGAAAGGCTGGAATCGAGCCGGCTTCGCTGGACCATCTCCTGGCGAGCTATGGCAAGGATGCGCTCAAGATCGTGGAGACAGTGGAACGAGACGCGATGCTGAATAAGCGAATTTGCTCGGAGTTCCCTCCCATCATGGCTGAAGTAGCTTTCGCCGTGAAGCACGAAATGGCTGTTTCCCTCGAGGACATACTTTTTCGCCGCATCAGACTGGCGTTTGTGCACCAGGAGCAGTGCCTGCTTGCAGCAGAACAGGTAGCACGATTGGTGCAGTCGCTTATCGGCTGGGATGACACCAGGCGTAATATGGAAGTAGATGCGCTATGCGCAACACTCAAAGACCACTTGGAATGTAAACAGACATCGTCTGCCTGACAGACGCTGCTAAGATTGAAGAGTTTTGCACGGAACGAGTAAGGTCGGTTCGAATTCCTGACTAGTTTAGGTTACTGTCGAGGGAGGCGCTGGGTGAGCAAGCTGAAAGTACTGGTGATGGGAAAGATGGCTCAAAGCGCCATTGATAAACTGGCTGAATATGCCGATTTCGATGAGATCATGCGCGATGATACACTGTCGCAAGCCGAGCTCGAAAAACATCTGCAAGGTAAGTCTGCCATCATTTGCGAGCCGCTCGACAAGATCTCACCAGAGTTGCTCGACGCTTGTCCGCAACTCAAACATATCTCCAATCGAGCCGTCGGATTCGACAACATTGAATTGGAAGAAGCGACTAAACGGGACGTTCTTGTCACCAACACGCCCGGAGTACTCGACAACGCCACTGCCGACCTCGCCTTTGCACTGCTGCTCGCTTGCGCGCGCCGAGTAGTGGAAGCAGATCGCTACATCAGGGCAGGCCGCTGGAAAGGTTTCGGTTCCAGCCTCATGCTTGGCCCCGACCTTTACGGCAAAACGATAGGCATCGTCGGCATAGGAAGGATAGGAACTGCCTTCGCCAAACGAGCAAAGGCATTCGGACTGGAGATTGTCTACACGAGAACATCACCCCCCGGAGCGCTCGATCAGTCCTTGACGGAAGAGTTCGGTGCCAGAAGGGTCGAGCTGGAAGAGCTGCTTTCTGTCTCGGATTTCATCAGCATCCACTGCCCTCTCAACCAGTCGACACGGAAGCTCATCGGTGCACGCCAATTAGATATGATGAAGCCTGGTTGCATTCTTATTAATACGGCCCGTGGTGCCATCATCGACCAAGCAGCGCTCATGGATCACCTGAGAACAGGCAAAATAGCCGGAGCAGGGCTAGATGTGTTCGAGAATGAGCCTAACGTTCCACACGAGCTAATGGAGATGGAGAATGTGGTGTTGACACCGCATATAGCATCAGCTTGTGTGGAGACACGCAGGATGATGGCGGAGCTGGCAGTGAAGGCTGTGATCGATGCCTCTCACGGCAGGCGTCCAACTCATCTCCTCAACCCGTTCTCATGGGACAAGTTTACAAGCAAGCTCGAAATGAGGGCAGGCTCCAATGGATAGCAGCCCTCAGTCTGCTGGCGGTCAAGGCGGTGAAGCCGATGGAGCGGTGCCGCTGCAGATCAGCCCATCGCTAAAGAAGCTATGGTTTGGCTTCCTTTCGGGTCTGATCTTTTGGCTGGTTCTCACTTACGGTCATACTTTCATGCTGTTGGCCAGCAAACAGCTGTTCATCTACAAACAAAATGGAAGCGTATTCATCAACGACTTCCTCGTTTTCTACAACAGCGGCTCGCTTGCCTGGGATTCGTTGCGAGAGGGGATCAACTTCTATGATCCCGCTGTTCAAAAAGCTGGCATGGACCATCTTATGGGAGAGCCTCGCGAGCAGATATTCTATTCGCAAAACCCTCCTCATGTTTTCGCACTTCTCATGCCGATTGCCCTGGCACCGATCGAATGGTCGTGGATTATATGGGTTTTAGTCGCTACGGCAGGCATCCTTTTCTCAACAGAGTCTCTTCTCAGACAAACAACTACTCTGCACGGAAAGTTCACGCGCGTATTTGCGTTTGTATCTGTCTTCTCTGCCTTTCCAACCTGGCTTTGCATCAAGCTGGGTCAGGTTTCTCTTCTGGCGTTTCCTGCCTATGTGTGGTTCTGGATTTCGCTGAAGCAGAAGAAGTGGTTCCGTGCCGGTCTCCTCGGGGGATTCTGCCTGATCAAACTGCAATACGCACCGATTATCTTCCTCACCGGTGCCATTCTCGGCGGTATCAGATTCATTGCCGGATACTCCATTGTGGCTCTGTTACTGTTCACCATTCCCGGACTGCTCTTTGGTTGGCAAACCTGGTTACGCTATCCGGAAGCGCTACGCTACTCAGTTGAAAGCACACAGGTAACCGGTGTCAACCCTGACGGGCAGCAGAACTTGAGAGGGCAGTTGTACGTTCTTTTCAATGGAGAGGAACCGGCCATGCGCATGGCGATCACGGCTATGTGGATAATCACTGCTATGATAGTCGCCTTTATGTGGTGGCGCGCAAAAAATCGTGGCGCCCTCGTCGCTGGTTCAGAAGCAGTTGCCGGAACTGGTCCCAGCGGACTAACTGATACAGGTTCAGATGCGGTCGCACGAACTGTTCCTAGCGGACTAACTGATGCAGGTTCAGATTCACTTGACGACGGAACTGGTCCCAGCGCAGTCGCTGGTTCAAGCGACGCGTCAGACGCCGCATCGGACTCGCTCGAGCTAATGGTCGATTCCACCGGCGACAGCTCGAGCGTGAGTGCCGATCCGGCAATGAAGAGCGAATCAAAATCGAACGACAGCAGCGGCATCGTACAGCGCCGTTTCATGATATTCGCATCGTTGTCCGTCCTTGCTCAACTCATTGCAAGTCCTCACACTCACTCCCAAGACTACATTTTCGTGTCATTGACATGTCTCTGGCTGATGGACGGACTTATCGGCTACTTTCCTCTAATGGACCCTCCGCCCCTTGGTCAAGGCAAGAAAGCCAATCAAACTATCCTGATCTTCATGCGAGGCCTGTTGATCGGTTTTTCAATTCTGAGCTGGGTCGGTTTTATGTACACAAAGATGCTCCCAGTTTTCTTCCAACCGCTCCTGCTCTGGGCTGTCACAGTTCTGCTTCTGGCGGTCGCCGCCCTGGCAACAGCGAAGAGAAAATTGCCTGACTAGATCCCGCTTTACAGCATCGTAACGCGTAACGGTATAGTTAACAGATGGAACTTCTGTATTTACCATTTGATGAAGCGTTCATCGGTAACGCCCTGCGTTACAGGAAATTTCATATTCACTAGGGAATACAAGTTGAAAAGATACACGGACTGACAGCCAGAAGGTGGATTGGTGCCTGAATTAGCGACTTCCCGACCTCTAATTTTGATCAAACATCCGACTCTAGTGATAGATGCGAATAAATTACGGAACATAGAACAGATCTAGCAGCCCTTTCGATTGTAAGGTTTTGCCACAGTGTCTCTTTCGATTCTTTCCGGTGCTGTTTCTTCGGCTCCAGTGAGGTATATATTTTATGGCCAACTCTGAGGTATTCCTAAATGCCATTATTTGATTCCTTCCAATCTGGTGCTGCTCAAGTCATAAAACTCTCCCGGATGAGTTCGATACCTACGACGGAAGATCTCAAATATGCTCTTGCCGAGTCGAAACGACACAATAAGCCAGTCGAGTTGCCCTTCGAAAACAACCGATGTCTTTTCATAATCCGTGTAGTTCAAATTGGGAATAAGAGTCCCCATTGGACGTTTCAGCGAGGAGAAGGGCCACAAGCACGGGTGGTCTGGACGCGTGAGTCCACCGAAGTCATGATGATTCAGAACAAAGTCAAAGTTGAATCCAGTTATGAAACGGGCACACAAATGCCAGCCTACAATCCGGAAGATGGCTACGAAGAGGCTGAGGATCCCAATGCTCAGGATGGTTACGGACAACAACCTGGCTCCAACCAAGGAGATCTTGCTCAGCAACAGCAGATGTATGGACAGAGTGGTAGCTATGCGCAGGCCTATCTCCAACAGGCCGGTTCTTACGATTCAGCCAGCTTTCAACTAGCTGCAGATGAACAGGCAGCGCTTCAGGACAGTGGAAGATATCAACAAGCCGCAGCTTCGCCTGCCGCCCAAGCAAATCCATTCGCACCAGGCGGAAATCAGGGAGCCTCTGCTCAGGGGAACAAGATTCTTCTAGCACCGAAAAACTTCATCGGCTTTGGAGCGGCTCCCCAAGCGGCGGAAGAACCGGCTCAGATGGAGCCTCAAACTCAACCCGGTTTTGGTGCGCCACCACCGGCGGCGATGCAGGCGCCAGATCAAGCTCAGCGGCCCTTCAACAATCCGAATGCGCTGGCGCCACCGCCGGCGACATCGCAATTTCAGGGTCAGATGCAACCGGGAGGCGATCCAAACGTGTTCAGCGCGCCACCTTCACCCATGCAGTTTCAAGAGCAGGGAGATCCTAATGTGTTCGGCACATCACCGTCAGCTGTGCCGTTTCAGGGACAGGGTGATCCCAATGTATACGGCGCTCCGTCCCCGCAGTTACAAGCACAGCTGCAAGCCCAGCCACCAGCACCGATGGCGCCGGCAGTGACACCACCTAAAGCGCTGCCACCACGACCCAGTTCTGGTTCTACCAGCGGTTCCGAGATGCAAGCTCCGATTCCGCAACCAGCCTTTCCGCCTCCACATCCCGCGGCAGCACCGCCGCCGCCTCCACCTCAAATTCAGTCCCTGCCACCACTACCTAGTTTCAATGCCGCCGGTATTGGCAGTCCCGTGCTCCAACCAGAGCCAGTGAAGCTCGAGTTGCCACCACCGTATGAGTTCGATCCGAACGTCCTCCCGGTCTTTCTCGATAAATGCACAGACCTATCTACGGGATTAGCTTCTTTCGATGCGTTCGCGTTCTTCATTCACCGGGCGTTCATCCGCTGGGAGCAGAGAGGAACAAGCTTTGCCGTAGTAATTCTGGAGCTGACAATCCACCACGAAGGACAAATTTACAGTCTTCCCACCGATGCACTGGGAATCGTAGCTGACCGCATCCACTACATTTCGAATCCACTAGACATCTCCTCACGCCTCCCAGAGGGAGAGTTTATAACTCTTCTGTCGGATTGTGATGGTGAGTTGGCCTTTCAATTTGCAGAGCAAGTTTACTCAGCCATGGTCAGCACTCCGCTCCTCTCCGATTTGCACGCGGCGTCAATCGAAGCGTCAATCAATGCTGCCGTCGGTGTCGCCGCTCTTCCGGAATCATGCGATGACCTGGGTGTCTTGATCGCCGCCGCTCGAACGGCCAAGGAATTAGCCAAGTCGAACAATCCACCTTGTATGCTTTATCCTCGGCATTAGGTTCTCCACCACTACCGAGCCACCGCTGTCATGCGCCAATCTTGGTGCCTTGATAGATAGATTGATTGACTGATCGCGATTGAGATAGCGGTCGATTCTTGATCCTTAAGTATGTAATTCGCCTTCGGTAGGTATTTTCCTGGCTACTCGTATCGTCTTATCAACGCTGTAATCGACTCATCGGGTTGTTGGAAGCCGGATCTAACGTGCAATGCTTTTCGTCTCGTCTCATTAAAGAAGTAATGCAATCGCAGGAGAAGTCCGTATTCATCGGTTAGCTCAAAGCCTGTGATCAAAAATCCGAATCGGAGTTTCGGCAATATCACACCATTATCGGTGGCATAGTGCCTGCTGTAGAGACATTGAAATCCTAGCTCCTTCAGATGACTGGCTATTACTTGAAGGTAAGCCGAGTAGATGCCTTTGCCCTGATATTGAGGAAGAATTCCAGTGGTGGCCATGCGAAATGTGTCGGCGCTTACTTGAAGACCATAGCTCCAACCAATCATCTCGTCATTATAAAAGAACCCGAGTCGCAGCTCATATGGATCGCCCATTCGTCTACCAAGTGCTTCGAGCGAATCCTTCTCGTTCTGCGAATAAGCATTCGTCACGTACATGTCGAAGCGATTTGGAAAGATAGTCGGTTCATGCGAACGTCTGAATTCATCATAGTCCTGACGTGGAATCTCTTTTAGCGTGTATTGCTCTTTAAGGGTTCCGAAGGTTTGGGTCTGCATCTTAGTTCTCCAAAAACTAGAGTAAGACAACATTAATTGGGATTTTTCATTTACATGGAAATTCTGGCGCCAAGCCACTAATCCGGCTCTGGCAACTCTTCTTCGTTCTCGTTGTCTTCGTCAACGAGCATGTCGCTGGTCAATTTCTGTTTTTCATGGCGCCGCGAAGACTGGCGATACTTCGAATTCAGAATGGGGATGTACTTTGCTTTTCCTTTGCCTTTGTCGCCGCCGACACGCTTCACAGCTGCTTCGATTTTCGACGAGACATCGCGCTTTTGCAGTTGAATCTCCATCGCTTCGGAGACTAGGATTACATAGCTTTCATACCGAAGGCTTGTAACCATGGTTCGTTCAGGTGAGATGCCGGCCTCAGCAGTTGGTTCTTTAGTTTCGTCATCACCTTCAACTATCTGCGAACCAGGTACATCAGAATTCAACGAGATATCGGAATCCTCATCCTCATCGGCTTTTGATATTGATTCATCTACCAGGTTTTCGCCATTCTCCGTGGTGCCATCTAGATCTTCGCTGGTGATTTCTTCTTCATATCCTTCGACACACTCACGCACGCGACAGCCTTTTTCGACCAGATGCAGGCAATTGGAGAATTTGCATTCCTTGCGAAGCAGGTCTATTTCAGGGAATTGAAACATCACGTCGAGCGGCTCGGGATGCTTCAGCTCCTGCAAATTGAAACCGGGAGTGTCAGCAACCCATGCAGGAATGCTATCCGGAGAACCGCCTCCGACCAGATACAGCTTGCTATACGTGGTTGTCTGCCTTCCTACGCCAAAATCATTGTCCATCACGCCAATTTTGAGCTTGAGCCCAGGCTCGAGCGTGTTCAACAGACTAGACTTCCCTACACCGGAAGGACCAGCAAACACTGTAATCCTCCCGGGCAAGACACCTTCCAGTTCCTTCATTCCCAGCTCTTTTCGTGCCGATACCAGCAAAACCTTGTAACCAAGCGTTTCATAAATTGCTCGTAAGGAATCACGATCCTGCTCGCTGATCAGATCACATTTGTTAAAACATAAGATCGGCATGGAGCCCGGCAATTCGAGCTGAAAATGAACAATGTAACGGTCGCACCAGAGCTGGTTCCACTCAGGTTGGCGAACTGCCTGTACAATAATGACTTGATCGACATTGGCAATCATCGGGCGCGACAAAAGGCTCCACCTTCTTCGACAAGCTGTGATGACCGCTGTGCCAGCGTCGAAATCCAGATCCTCAAGGCTAACTCGATCGCCCGTTAGGATCGCAATACGCTCCTTTTTTAAGCGCTTTCGCGCCTGGCACTGAAGAGTAACGTTGAGCTGCGGCTCAAAAACTAAATAGCCGCCAGCGTGACTCCTCAATACAGTACCTTCAGTCATATAAAGAGTTTGAATATGAGTTCAACAATCAGCATTCCAAAAACACCTGCGCCCTTAAGAATACAACAACAGACGACCAGAACCATGAATGAAAAAAGGGACCTCAATCGCATTCGCAATATCGCGATCATCGCTCACGTTGACCACGGAAAAACAACCCTGGTCGATGGATTTCTTCATCAAAGCGGTGTTTTCCGCCAGAACCAGGAAGTCGAGGAATGCGTCATGGATTCCAACGATCTGGAGCGCGAGCGCGGCATCACGATTCTGGCAAAAAATACTGCCATCTATCACGACGACCATCTGATAAACATCGTGGACACTCCCGGTCACGCTGACTTCGGAGGCGAAGTCGAGCGAATTCTTGGAATGGTGGACGGAGCGCTTCTCGTGGTGGACGCTGCCGAAGGTCCCATGCCTCAGACACGTTTCGTCCTGCGAAAATCTCTCGAGCGCGGATTAAGACCGATTGTGGTAATCAACAAAATCGACCGACCCAACATCGATCCACACATCGCGGTGGACAAAGTATTTGATCTGTTCGTCGAATTAGGCGCGGACGATCGGCAACTAGACTTCCCATACATATTTGCCTCCGGCGTGAAGGGCATTTCGACTCATGACCTGGAACAGCCAGGAGAGAGTCTGCAACCGTTGCTCGACCTGATGATCAAGCATTGCCCGGCACCGAAAGGCGATCCTGAGCATGCTCTGCAGATGCAGGTGAGCATCCTCGACTACAGCGACTATCTAGGCAGAATCGTAATCGGTCGCATATATAACGGACAAATCAGCTCCGGCCAGCAGGTCACTCTCCTGACCGAATCCGGACAGAACGCTCAGGGCAAAATCACCAAGCTGTTTACTTTCCACGGACTGAAACGGCTGGAAGCAGATACCGCTTACGCTGGTGAAATCGTGGCGATAGCCGGTATCGCAGACGCCAATGTTGGCGACACCATATGCGACATCGAGACACTTAACGCATTGCCACGCATCAAAGTGGATGAGCCAACGATGAAGATGTCCTTCCTCGTCAACGACAGCCCATTTGCCGGCACTGAAGGCAAATTCGTGACTTCCAGACAGTTGCGATCCAGACTGATCAAAGAGCTCGAAACCAACGTCAGCTTGCGCGTAGAAGATACAGACAGCACCGATACCTTCATAGTCAGCGGTCGGGGCGAGTTGCATCTGGGAATTTTGATTGAGACAATGCGACGTGAGGGTTACGAATTCCAGGTCTCCAGACCGGAAGTAATCCTGAAGGAGATCAACGGAGTCAATCACGAACCGTTCGAACGTCTTCTCATCGACGTGGCAGAAGATTACACAGGAGCAGTCATGCAGGCTCTGGGACCGAGGAAGGGCGAGCTGCGAAGCATGGCCACTGAAAATTCGCAAACCCTGCTCGAGTTCATCATTCCCACAAGAGGCCTGATTGGCTTCCGCTCTGACTTTCTGCGCCTCACGCGCGGCAATGGTGTAATGAACCATGCCTATCTTGAGCATCGCCCGTGGTGCGGTGAGATTGCCAGACAGCGCAACGGTGTTCTAGTTGCATGGGAAGAAGGACAAGCTACGGCATACGCCATCTTCCAGGCTGAAGACAGAGGATTCTTCTTCATCAAGCCAGGTATCAACGTCTACAAAGGAATGATCGTCGGCGAAAACTCTCGCCCCCAAGATCTCGACATCAACGTCTGCAAGACCAAAAAGCTATCCAACGTCCGCAGCTCCACCGCCGATGTTATGGTGACATTGCAGGCACCGATGGAAATGAATCTGGAAAAATGCCTGGAGTACATTCAAACGGATGAGCTTGTGGAGGTCACTCCCGAGAGCGTACGAATGCGCAAGAGAGTCAGCAACAAGCGGCTCCGTTAAGCCCGACTCATCCTTATAGAGTGATTTTTCTCACTCGGAAGTCAATTCCGGAGTATGCGAACGCGCTAAGTTTGAGTCTAAGAGCGATGTGGGGCAGCAAATTGATGCTGTTCCGACGCCTCAATCCACGACAGCGATTTTTTCAACCGTGAGTAATTCGGGTTCCAGACAAACGCGCCAACTTTATTTAAGCCGAAAAGCGGTAAGTGAAAAAAGTCGAAGCGATGAGCGAATGACGCTTTTCATCGCCCTCGATTCACGACTGTGATTTTTTCAACCCGTGAGCCATTCTGGATCCATACAAACGCGCCAACTTTATTTAACCGAAGAGCGGTAAGTGAAAAAAGTCGAAGCGATGAGCGAATGACGCTTTTCCATCGCCCTCGATCCAACTGCTGCAGGTTCGGTGCCTGGGTTCCCAAATTGTCTCTTGCTTTTCGCGCAGCCTGACTTCTCAAAGCTCCGGGGCGTGGTCATCCGGAACGGAGCAAAAGATGTTGCGGGATGATACAATTCGACCGTTGACTCGTGGTCTGACCACGGGACGATCTCTTGAGAAGGAAAGCAACCCGAGGTACGGCTCGTCGCCGCTCATGTTCGACAGGATACCACTGCATTCGATACTATTCGGTCTCTTCCCAGTGATCTGTGGCTACTCTAGCCTGGCTACGTATCTCCTCATTGACGAGCTGGTTTTCCCAATTGTATTCAGCTTGATACTGAGCACGGCCACGCTGCTGATATCGTATGCGATACTAAAAAATTGGCGCAGAGCGGGTATTGTAACTTCAACTCTGCTTCTGATGAATTTCTCGTTCGATGCTCTGGCAGTGCCTTGCAATCGATTCTTAACTGGCATCGGTTTGCCGCATGACGACAGAGTTTACCTGCTTCCATACACACTGTTTGTCGGTCTGGTTATCTGGCTTCTAGTCAAGTCGAAGAGTGACTACAAAGTGGTCACTTCCGTTCTAAATGTAATGAGCTTTGTGCTAATCGCAATGAACGTTAGCTACATTGTCTATCACGAGATGGAAGTTGCAAACGTGATGGAGCAGGTTCGCGCGCGCAATGAGAAGGATCTCGCCAATGTAAAAATGACCAAAGGCGAAGATCCGCCGGACATCTACTACATCATTGTCGATGCATTCGGCCGAACCGATCGACTCAAAGCCGTGTACGACTTCGACAACACGGAGTTCATCAACGAGCTGAAGCGACGAGGTTTTGTCGTTCCCTCTCTCAGTCGGGCTAACTATGCGATGACGTGCGTAGCACTTCCATCGGCGTTGAACATGGAATATCTCGACTTCCTGTCCAAAATTCTTGGTCCCACCAGCGGTGAGCACAATGTTCTTTACCGCATCACGCAGAACAACCGTATGTCCATCCTGCTCAAGAGGATTGGCTACAAATACGTCAACATACGCTCCGGCTGGAGTCCTACAGACTACATGCCAGACGCTGACGTTAACCTCGGCTTTCCGTTCGGAAACATTTTCCATCTGGCATTAATACGGAACACCGCTGTCGGTCCTCTGCAGCTGAACTTCGACTTTCTTGCCTGGGCCGCCAGACAAGTCAGGCGCTACGCATTCGATAACTTTGAGACGATCACAGCGCAACCATCCCCCAAGTTCGCTTTCGTGCACATCGGCATCCCGCATCCTCCGATGCTTTTCAAAGAAGACGGCAGCGGCTATCCGCTCGACTTGATCTCGCTTTCGGACAAGTATGAGAAACCAAAATACATTGGGCAACTGAAGTTCGTTCAAAAGAACGTCATCAAAATTCTTGACGCGCTAGACAAAGACAAACGACGTAAGGTGGTTATTATCCAGGGCGATCACGGACCCGCCTTCCACGATGGCTGTGATGGAAATCCAAAACCTCCGTTTCTTCGAGAACGCATGAGAATACTCAACGCCTATCGACTGCCGGATGCGGATCCGAAGATTTTCTATGACGACATCACACCGGTCAACTCGCTGCGCCTGGTGCTCAATCAGTATTTTGACGCCAAGCTTCCATTGTTGCCGGACAAATGCTTCTACTCACCCAACGCCTATCCTCTTCAATTCGTGGACGTGACGAAGGAAGTGACGACCGACGTTCCCGGCGAAGCAGATGACAAGCCCGCTGGTACGAGTCCTGCTAGTCCCACGACTCAGAATCCGGCAACTCCACCTGGTTCGCCAGCTCCCAGTTCTTCGCCAACTCCGAAGGCTCCGCCGGTTCCAGCTGACCTGCCAACCTCAAAGACGTCACCAGAGCCAAAATCTCCGCCAGTTCCAGCTGCCTCGCCAGCTCCAAAGACATCGCCAGCTCCCAAAAATCCGCAAGTCCCAGCTACATTGCCAGCCCTGAAGACATCACCGGCTCCAGCGGCCTCGTCACCTCCGACGAAATAATCAAAGCCCGGCATCAGATCCAGTTTCCAGGGGCTTTCTTCACATCTTTCCGGCTATGAATTGTTCAAAATATCCGCCGTTCGGCCCACTCTGCCTGACAAAGAGCAATGCGACTCGACACTTAGCAAGGTCCAAGGACGTATCTAAATCCTAAAGAAACGCCAAAGATTACTGAGAAGCAGATTTAACTAAGTAGACTTAATAATGAAAGTGGACTGTCATTATAGCGGCGGTTTCCCTTGAGCTTGTCTCGTATGGGGTTTTGATTTCAATGGCAAAGATTATTGTTTATGACGAAGTAGCCAGGCGTGCCCTGGAACGCGGCGTTAATCAAGTGGCGGATACGGTAAAAATCACTCTAGGACCTGCCGGACGCAATGTTGTCCTGGAGAAAAAATATGGCAGCCCACAGATCGTCAATGATGGCGTGACTATTGCCAAGGAGATCGAGCTGCCGGATCATCTTGAGAACGCTGGTGCTCAGTTGATCAAGGAAGTCTGCACAAAGACTAACGACAACGCCGGTGATGGCACCACGACTGCTGCAGTCTTGGCACAGGCGATGATCAAGGAAGGAATGAAGAACATCGTGGCAGGAGCCAATCCAATGGTTCTTCGTCGCGGAATTCAAAAGGCAGTCCTAGCTGCCGTAAAAGAGATCAAGGCTATCGCCAAGCCAGTAGAAGACAAGCTTGCCATAGCGCAGGTTGCCACCATATCTGCCGGCAACGATCTCGAGATGGGCGAACTGATTGCTGATGCGATGGAAAGAGTCGGCAAAGATGGCGTAATTACAGTAGAAGAATCCAGAACTTTGACAACGGACCTGGAGGTCGTCGAAGGAATGCAGTTCGAGAAGGGCTATGTTTCTGCCTACTTCGTTACAGATGCGGAAAAAATGGAAGCGATTCTTGACGAGCCATTCATCCTCTGTGTCGACAAAAAAATCAATCTCATTTCCGAACTCGTGCCGGTGCTTGAGAAAGTTGCAAGAGCTCGCAGACCGTTGTGCATAATCGCTGAGGACATAGAAGGTGAGGCACTTGCCACACTGGTCGTCAACCATTTGCGTAAGGTACTTGTCTGCTGTGCTGTCAAAGCCCCTGGCTTCGGCGACCGCAGAAAAGAGATGATGAAAGACATCGCCATTCTCACTGGCGGTCAGGTAGTCACGGAAGAGACCGGCGATAAGCTCGAGAACGTCGCTGTCGAAATGCTTGGCACTGCAAGACGTGTTCAAATCGACAAAGACAAAACCACGATTATTGCTCACAAAGAAACCAAAGAAGCGGTAGATAAGCGCATCTCCATGATTAAGAGCCAGATCAATATCTCGGACTCTGAGTACGACAAAGAGAAACTGCAAGAACGCCTGGCAAAACTTGCCGGTGGAGTAGCAGTTATCAAAGTTGGTGCAGCCACGGAAACTGAGCTAAAAGACCGCAAACTGCGCTTCGAAGACGCGCTCAATGCGACACGCGCCGCAGTAGAAGAAGGTTATGTACCGGGCGGTGGAACTGCTTTGTTGAATGTGGCCACCCGCATCAACAGCCAGAAAGATGCTCTACAAGGTGACGAACGAACAGGTTTCGAAATTGTCCTCAAGGCTTTTGAAGCACCTCTTCGAATGATCGCTGAGAACGCAGGAGTATCCGGACACGTAGTCGTGGAGCGGGTACGCGAGAAAGAAGATGGTATCGGCTTCAATGCCACCACATTCCAGTACGAAGATATGACAAAATCCGGCATCATCGATCCAGCTAAAGTGGAGCGCTGTGCCGTTCAGAATGCCGCATCTATCGCGGCCATGTTCCTCACCACCGATGCTCTCGTAGTGGATGCTCCTGACAGGCAGTCCCCAACGCACGTGCCGAGTGGCGCAGACATGGACTATTGAGACCACAGTCTCAGGTCATGATTTCCGCGGCAGGGTTTAGGCCCTGCCGCACTTTTTCGAATTTGCTCACCGGCTGAGCAAACCTATTCAACCTGTCTAAAATCAGCTGGACTGCGCCACCCAGAAGGACTCTATCGCTGTCTTTCGCCGCCAGTATGAACACACCAGCCTTGAGTGACACTCATATATACTGGGTACAAAAGCAGAAGCCCTGAAAAAGGAGATCCGTCATGCTTAAGCTTCAATTGAATGCGCTAGAGCAACTCTTGATGTCGACATATCGCACCGAAATGACGCTGTACGTTCAAGTTGGCGATCTTTTCCAGGAGCTGATCATAGATCATGTGAACAGCCGGCGGCAGGGCAGAGACATTCAGGTCCGCATCAAACAAGATTGCGGATACTCGTCGAACGCAGGCATTCGGGTCAATTCAATCGAAGATGCTTTTTACCAGGCAGCAAAACTTGCTAAAGCAGGAAAGCCGCTCATGGAGACTGTTAGCGCACCAGATGCGATGCTGCCATTGGTGCGAAAAGCTTTCGCCGATGTACTCGACATGCATCATGATGACTCTCTATCCAGTTCTCAGGAAGAAGCGATCAAACTGCGCAAGACGATGCTCAAAGACGCCTTGCTGGCGTATCTGCAAGCGGGACCCGTCGGAATAGAGATTTGGAACCAGCGATCGCGAAGCGAAAAAGAAGTCGCCGAAATCACGCTTGCCAACCAGTCATTCGAAAACAGAGATCTGGAAGCATTCAATTTGGAAGGGTTGAACGCTGAAGGCTCGAAGTTCGACGGTTCGAACATGACCGGCGCTTACCTAAATAGCGCCACAATCAATAAAGCATCATTTCGAAAAGCCACCTTGGATGGTGCCAACATTTCGAACGTATGGTCAAACGGTGTGGACTACACTGATGCCAGCATGAAGCGCATCTACTCTCACGACAGCTCATTCAAAAAAGCCAAGTTCCAAAACGCCGACCTCAGCGACTCTACATTTAGAGAAGCAGATTTCACCGGAACTGATTTCACCGACGCGAATATGGAAAACGTGTCATTGCAAAACTGCAAATTCGACGAGAAGACGGTGCTACCTCCATCCCTGACTTCGTTTTTCGGTCTGGTTTGGAAGGGCAAGGGCAAGAACCCGTTGGTCGATGTTGCGAAGCTGAGTGCAGAGGTCGATTGTGAAACAGCTGAGGAGCTGGTCAGTTATCTCGATCGCAGCCTTGACTCGTCCAAAATCGAGAAGGCGCTGAAGATGCTGAAGAAAGACACGTTTAAACTCTATTCAGAGCTCGATTTTGACAGAATTTCCGGCATAGTGAAGAGCCAGACTGATGAGGAGCTCGTCTATGCTTGTTCCCTCGATGATGCGGGGAACTATTGCTGCTGCAGCCAAAATCTCAAGGCTTGCGGGAGCTTGAAGGGCTCCATATGCAAGCATCTGCTGGTTCTGTTGATCGGCTTGGCTAAGTCTGGAACAATTGGCTGCAAGACCGCCGCACAGTGGGCGGTAGCCAGTAAAGCGCTAAGAGCGCAGTTGAATAAAGAAGAAATGACAGCCTTGTTCGTCAAATTCAAGGGCGCTCTCGTCGGAGAAATCGACTGGCGTCCGACGGAAACTATTCCTGAGGATTACTACGCGTTCTAACGTCCAGGGTTCATTGCTGGGGTGGAATTTTCGTCAGTAGGGTTTCTAGTAAGAGCTGTGATTCGAAGTCACTGCGGCTGGCCACCCAGGCGTTTACTAGACAATGGCATCTGATCTTGTCAGCGACTTCGGTGGGACTAAAACCTTTTGCGGCGATGAGCTTCACCTCGATCGTCTCATCGGGTTTGAACGCCGTCTTCTGCGATGTGCGTGCGGTCAGCTCACTTCTGGTTCGGCAGTTCTCAAAGCGGGCGCGAAACCGAATGGGCTTATCGGAAAGATCTTTTCCGCTGACGTTTTTGACTTTGATCGTCACTTGCGGCACGTAGACACCGTTTTCATGCGACCAATCAGCGACAGACTCAACAACTTTTATTCGGCAAATCGAAGAATCATTCAGGCTCGTTAAGGCACTGAACATCTTGGGAGTTAGAGCCACTTTCTTCGCTTTCTCGTATGTGGATTTTGCTTCAGCGTAGTTCCCCTGCAACGTCAATACACGTCCCAGATTTTCATAAGCCGCCACCATAGATGGGTTAAGCTCGATCGCTTTGTCGAGCAGTTGTTTGGCTTCGTCCAGTCTGTTGATCATCGAATAAACGGCACCGAGCTTGTTGCAGGATTTGGCCGTCTTCTCTATCTTCACGGCTTGCTCAGCCTCTTCGACGGCTTTATCAATGTCGCCCTGGCGAAGATACACATCGCATAGCCCCACATACGACACCACGTTGTCCGGTTTCAACTCGATTGCTTTCTTGAACTCCACAATCGCCTCATCGAGTCGATTCAATCGTTCGCACACCGAGCCGAGCCGCACATGGGCGACAGAGTTATCAGGTTTAATCCTTGCAGCTTCTGAAAACTCCTTGTGAGCTTCCGTGAATTGATTTTTGTTGAAATAGATCATTCCCTTGTAGATGTGAGCCAGATGCGACTCCGGGTTCAACTTGAGAGCCTGATTTTCTTCCGCGATTGCCGCCTCATACCGATTCAACGATGCCAGAACAGCGCCGCGCTCCTGGTGTGCTCTGGCATTCTCCGGGTCTTTGGCAAGAACTTTATCGTAAATCTTCAATGCCGCTTCAAACTTATTGGCTTCTCTCAGAGTCATTGCATTTTCGAAAACAGTTTCCATGTCGTCGGCTGCCAAGCATGTCGGCAGCCCGATTACCGCGGACATAAAGATCGAGAGCGACCAGCAGATGAGAAGCTTGGCTCTGATTGCAGCGACTGTTGACCTGCAAATTCGCTGTTTTTTTGCTGCCATCAGGTGACAATCTCCTCTGCCGTAAATGGCATCAAATGTAATACCAATCCCCAAACAAACATCCGGTTCAATTTCAGAACTCACGAACATCGAAACCTTTCAGCGACTGCAGAAACCCGTCGGCATGCTCCAAGTAGATATCACGGGTGATGCCTCCTACAATTCTGGGAACGCTGTATTTCATCCCCGAGATGCTGGCGCCACCGAAGCCAAGACTGAGCAAACAGCCGAATGTGTAACAGTAGAGATTTTTGAGATATGGAGCTCGGCCAGGAACTTTCTCTTGAAACTCGAAGTTACTTCCTAGGTAGGGATGGCGCATGAGATCTTCCCGACGTTCCTCAGCAGGTGGTTGATAACGATCATCCCAAACTGCGATCTCATCGGCAATTTTGGCCAGCTCCGGACGTTTCGAAAGATCGGTTATAAAACCAGTTCCGATGATGACAAAGTCAACATCGAATTCGCCCTTAGTAGTCGAGATATGCACACCACGCTCCGATTGCAAAACGCGTCGCCATTGGCTGCCACCGTGCAATCGGAAGTTCGCATGTCGGGTCGCTCTATCGTAAGTGTCTGATGGAGGAAGCTGACCCATTCTTAAGATCTGGTCTATGAACTGATACTTCAGCGCATCAGGGAGATCAGCATGATGCTTGAGAAATCCGACGAACTCCGCCCAGCGATATGGATTTATGTTGGGAAGATCGTCTCGCCGGTAAAACAGGTGCACTTCTCTGGCTCCCACTTCAAGAGCCACGGACGCATTGTCAAAAGCTGAGGCACCAGCTCCCAAAACCGCGACAGATTTGTCTTTCAGGCTGGAGAAAACGATCTCTTCTCTGGTGTGTGCATATGATTCTCGGGGTAGGTTTTCCGTGATCAGGGCAGGCATATCCCATCTACCGCAGCCATCTATTCCAGTTGAAAGAACTACTCTACGAGCGAGCACGCGGTCGTTTCCACGTGGAGATTGAATAGGAACGATGAAACATTGATCCTCGTCGCTCCACTCGACAGCTCCCGCGCGAGTCTCGTTGCGCACAGGTATCCCGAGAAGTCTGCGATACCAGAGCAGATACTCAGCCCACTGATCTTTCGGCAACAGCTCCAGATCCTGCCATGCTTGAGCACCGAACTGTGCCTCATACCAGGCGCGGGTTGTCAGGTTTGGCAACCCAAGGTCCGGTCCGGTCACATGCTTGGGCGTTCGGAGAGTGTGCATGCGAGCAAAGGTGAGCCAGGGTCCTTCTAGACCTTCCTTGTTCTCATCGATCACCAGGATGTTACTGACCTTCTCGCGCATAAGGGCGAACGCGCAAGCGATGCCACTTTGTCCAGCGCCGACGATCAAAACGTCGAGAATGTCAGTACCATTAGCACTCTTCCTCGAGGGCACCCATTGTTTCACCGGATAATTAGTCAGGTCGAGGTCTCTGCGAATTGCCGACTCCAGCTCTTTAAGGCTGTTTACACTATGATTCATTGATCTCCTGGTGCCGCTCTACGAACATGGATTCTCGCATATTACTCGAACTCTGTTTGGAGTGCATTTAGAATCTTGTATAGCTTATTCAAACTGTCTAAGAAAGCGGATCGGCAACCAGTCAATGGGTCATAATTGCAAGGGAATGCCATCGTTTTCCGCAGACGATCGATAAATTAGTGCGCCTCATATCGTTTGATGGCGCATTCCGGCAAGTTGATTTAAATAAAAGGCCTTGTGATGAGCAAATTCGACTTTACCCTGGTTACCTATAACGATCTTCCAAACCTTGATCCCGACGATCGGCTCCTGGCACAAGAGCTGGAGCGGCGCGGATATTCGTGTTCCGAAAGCATATGGAACGATCGCAAAGTAGATTGGGGAAATTCGCGAGTATGCATTATTCGATCGACATGGGACTATCATCTGCAGCTCGAAGAGTTCCTCACCTGGGTCGATCATTTAGAGCGCGAGAGCAAAGTCTTGAATTCTCCTGACCTGATCCGCTGGAACGTGAACAAGACCTATTTGCGAGATCTGGAGCAAAAAGGCATTCCCGTCGTACCAACGCAATGGATCGAGAAAGGAAGCAAGTTCCAAATTTCGACTCTGTTCGATCGATGGCCGGAATTGGTAATAAAGCCTTCTGTTGGATTGGCAACCTTCGGGGTTCGCCGTTCCAACGCAAGCGATGAGGGCGCGCAGAACCATCTCGATCAGCTTCTTTGCAACGGCGATGTTATGGTCCAGGAATACATGAAGAATGTCACCACATATGGTGAGCGTGCGCTGGTATTCTTTCAGGGCAAGTATTCACATGCCGTCTCTAAGAGTCCATTCCAACATTTAGCTGTAAGCGGACGCGCTGGAGAACAAGCAGTAACAGCGGCGCCAGACGAAATCGAGCTCGGCGAGAAAATAATCGACTCATTGCATACACTCCCGCACTATGCCCGTGTCGATATGGTCAGGGACAATTCCGATCGGCCAGTTCTACTCGAACTGGAACTCGTCGAACCGAGCCTCTTTCTGGCATTCGGAGAGGATGCGCCCCGCCGATTCGCGGATGCAATTCTGTCGAACTAGATTACGACTCGCTTCAATCGACAATCTCGCCGTCCCCTAGCCAGGTTCATTACCGTTGCAAAACCGAAAAAAGCTTGCGAGCGCGTGACCAATTATCGGTATCGACGAGCCGATAGCTTGCAGACTTGCACGATCGTGGATAATAACCAAAGATTTACTCTCGGTATCAGCCCCTTCGTGATCGCTGATACCGGTCAAACGATTGGCTATTCGCGCGTGCCACCAGCCAGAGGTAAGACACCATATGTGTACTTGCCGCACGAAAACTTGATGTTCTTGGTTAAAGCTCGCTCCAGCGTAGGCAATCGCTCCACAGTGAGCCTGTCACTGACGAGCAAATGCCAGTCACCTGATTGCTTCAGGACAGTCAGTTCAGGGAAGAGCGCCAAAAGCCTGCGGTCTCTTGTAAGAATGTACTGTTTCTTGGATCCAGTGGTCACATCCGAAGCACGCATCCTATGAATCTGATTGGTATTGAAAAATGAATCGACTGGGCGTTTTAACATTGCATACACCCTGGGTCGGAACTCCTGATAGATTGCGAAGTTTCCATCCAGCCCAATGGCTGCCGATGTGACAGTATCCAGATCTCGTTGTTTCACGTCATAACCGATCTCAAAACAAGCCAGTGCACCAAAGGAAGTGGCAACCACGACTCCACATGCGATGATGGCGGGACTGACCAATCTATGGCTCTTCACGAACCATCTTTGAGCAATGAGCAGTGTAGACGAGGCAGCCAAAGCGACGATTAGAGTTATCTTGGCAGACTGTGGTATCAGATCGAGCAGACCCATGAATCTGTTCGCCACCTTCGCCCCGAGTATCGGCACTAATGTGGACGCCTCAGCGCCGGAGAAACAGACCAAAATCGCAGCGACCAAAAGAAAAATGACACCAAGAACGGCAAAGGCATCGTTAATGATTGCAGCCCGCCGCGACTTATCTGATGACAGAGCGTGGTCCACATATTGCCCGAGCAACATTGCCAGAGCCGGAAATGCAGGGATCAGATAGGTATTGAGCTTAGTTTGCGAGACGCTGAAAAACGCGAATATAGATAGAAACCAGAACGCTAACATAAAAGTAGCGGCCTTCGATCTGTCCAGCTTACCCGAAGTGCGAATGCGATTCCCGGTCCAATGGGCCATCGAAGGAAAGAGCAGTGTCCAGGCGCCCAGCCCATAGGCCACTACCGGAATGTAGTACCACCACGATCCGGCGTTGCGTCTCACGGTGCTGCCGAGAAACCGTCCGAAGTTCTCATGCATGAAAAAGACCTTGTCCCACAGCCAGTTCGTCGCCAGACCCACGGCCACATACCATGGAATGGCGACTGCAGCGAATAAGAGCGTTCCCTTCACTAAATGAAAGCGAGAGAGCAGCTCGCCAAACGATTCCTTCTTCCAAGCAAGAACTAAAGCATAGCCGATCATTCCCGCACCATAGAGGAGCAGTGCCGCCGGTCCCTTGGTTAGAACCGCCAGGCCAAGGGCAATATAGATCGCCGGCCACCAGCGTTCGCTCTTCGCGGCCAGCGTCATAAGTGTGGCACAAAGTGCTATTCCCAGGCAGGAGCTGAAGACCATATCGACAAGCGACATTCTTGCAAATGTCACCACCAGCGGTGATGACGCCAAGATAATGCCTGCGATCAAACCCGCTCGTCGTGTGTCTACGCATCGAATCGCCCAGTAGCAAGCCACCGTCAATATAGTGGCAAAAACCGCAGACCAGAATCGAGCAGCGAATGCATTCACACCGAAGACCGAATACGCTGATCCGATCAACCAGTAGATAAGAATTGGTTTCGAGAAGTAAATTTGATAGTTGAGGTAGGGAGTAACCATGTCCCCGCGCTCGATCATCTCTCGTGCAGCTTCGGAGAAATAACCATCGCCCGGATCGACCAGACCGCTGGCACCTAGTCCGAGGAAGAACGTGAAAAAGCAGACTGTCAGGAGAGCGAGAAGGCAACGTACATCGACGGAGTTAAATGCGTCCGCAGTTGGTGACAACGCGCGGACCGTCTCTTTCTTATCCGAAATGGGGTATGGTGCCGTTCTCACGTAATTTCTCCCAAAGTTCGATTGAGCACGAGGGAAGTTTCCTCAGCAGGAGGAAATGATCTAACCATATTATTACAATCGACCAACACGAGTCCTTTCAGCTTGTACAGATTCGGCGTCATTTCGACTGAAATGGTCAAGAATCAATCAATTAGCCATTCTTGCGCTTATTATTTCCGTCAACTTTTGGATATTGCGGAAGCAAGTTCTCTATTAAATCGGACAAATTTTATGGAGATAGGCTCCGCCTCAGGGATTCAGCAATCGTTCATCGCTTTAGAAATTGATCATCAAGCGCTTGCCGATCCTGCCGAATCTAATATTAGTTAGTGATAATCTGTTGCGCAGAAACCAATCTATGGCTGAGGTGTTAGTGCGCCCCGGCTCCTGAATTCCCTTCGACCTTCTGCAGAAAGAGGACGGTAAGACAGCTAGCCAGTATGATGAAGCCCAAGATCAGGAATGCATCGTTGTATGCCATAACGAATGACTCTCGCCGAACGCTGTTGTCCAACATCTGAATTGCCTGACCATGCGCAGTCACCTGATCGAAGCCTTTGGTGACGAACATCGTAGTTAGCTGCTGAATCCTGTTTTGTGTGTCCGGATCGAATATGGAGATGGATTCGCCAATTCGACTGGAGTGAAACTGTTCTCGCCTGGTCACAAACGTCGAAATCAACGCTATGCCCACAGAGCCGCCCAGGTTCCTCATCATGTTAAACAGCGCCGACGCCGAACCTGTCTCCTCTTTCTCGATACCACCGGTCGCTAGAGTCGATAGCGGTATCATTATTAGTGGCTGTCCTAAGGCGCGAACCAACATCGACGGTATAAGTTGGTCGTGACCGGACACGTTGGTCATGAAACCGTTCATCAAGGAGCTGGCAGCGAACAAAATCAGTCCTAAACCTAAGAGCAGCCTGGCGTCAATGATTTTCAACAGCTTGGGAATGAACGGAATAATAAGCAATTGAGGCAGTCCCATATAAATGAGGATAGAGCCTATCTGCAATGAATTGTAGTCCTGAATAGAAGCCAGATAAACCGGGATGAGATAAATGGAGCCGTACATTCCAGCGCCCAAGGCAATATTGGCGACGCTTCCCAGTCCGAAGTTTCTTCTCTTGAGCAGTCGCAAGTTCAACAGCGGTTTCTTTGCGGTCAACTGACGCCAGACGAAGACAATCAAAGATACAGATGCAACTAGAGCGAGTTTGACGATCAATTCAGAGCCGAACCAGTCCTTTCTGTTTCCCTCTTCCAGCACGACTTCTAAGCAACCAAGCCCGAGAGCCATGGAGATGATTCCCAGCCAATCTCCCTTAATCAGCTCGCCCAACTGCATTTTCTCCTTCGGAAGCGCGTAGGCGAGAAGAGCCAGAAAGAGCAAGCCAGGTATGACGTTGAGGTAGAAAATGAACTTCCACCCCCAGTTGTAGGTTAACCAACCGCCAAGTGCCGGTCCGATCGACGGAGCAAAAGTGGCAGTAAGGCCGAACAGCGCAAGCCCGATCGGATGTTTCTCCTTAGGCAGGCTGGTCAAAATAATGGTCATCGCCATCGGTATCAATGTGCCACCGAAGAATCCCTGCGCGGCGCGAAAAACGATCATGGAATTGAGATCCCAGGCGAAAGCACAGGCGATGGAGAAAAGGATGAACAGAATGGCATTAACAATCAGATAGCGTCGAATCGAGAAGACACGAGACAGCCAGGCAGTCAGTGGAATCGTGACAATTTCCGCCACCAGATACGATGTGGCGATCCAGGTACCTTCCTCTACGGTCGCACCCAGAGAGCCCTGAATGTCAGCAAGCGAAGAATTGACGATTTGAATATCAAGAACCGCCATGAAAGCACCGATTGCCGCACCCAGAACTGCAAGCCAGCTCTTCAAAGATACGGCGCGGGAAGGTGAAGGTTCTTCGCCTGTCAACCGGTCAGCTTTCTGGAAGGCAGTCGAGCTAGTCATCGTTATATTTCCGCTCTGCCACTGGCCACGGTGCCAACAGACGACCGCGGGGCCGAGGGCGACTGTCTGTCGACTTCGACAGTGACGACGACTGACATGCCCGGTACTATTCTGGTCTTGAATTCCTTGATACTGGAAGCATCGAACACCACTTTTACAGGTACGCGCTGGACAATCTTCGTGAAGTTACCGGTCGCGTTGTCTGGCGGCAAAAGGGCAAACGTAGCACCCGAGCCGGGTGAGAAGTTAAGCACGTGACCGTGGAACGGGTGACTTGGGAACGAATCAACCTTAATCTCTACATCCTGGCCAGGTCTCATTTTTTCCAGTTGTGTTTCTTTGAAGTTCGCTACAACCCACATTTCATCAGACACGACGGAAAGAAGCGCCTGCCCTGGTTGAACTCTCTGTCCTACCTCTACCGTCTTTTTGCCGACACGACCATCTTCCGGTGCCACTATTTTCGTGTATGAAAGTTGCAGCTCAGCCTCTCTCAGAGCCGTTTCCGCCTCTTTGATGGCTGCCCTCGACACATCATACTGTTTGACGTTGACATGCGTTTGAACATCGTCAGCTTGAGCAAGTTGTACTTTTCCTTCAGACTCCCTTAACTGGGCACGAGCACTACTCACGCCATCAACAGCCTGTTGCAACTGGGAACGAGCTTGAGCCACTCCATCTTTCTTTCCATTTCTGGCGCTGGTAGCAACTTCATAATCGCGTCGAGCCGCATCCAACTGTTGTGAGGAGATTGCGCCTTCTGCCTGAAGAACCTTATACCGTTCAAAGTCAGCTTTGGCACGAACCAGCTCAGCCTCTTTCTCCGCTAGCTGTGACTCTGCAATGGCGATTTTTGCTCTCGCCTCGGTGACAGACGCTTCGGCACTCGAGATATTGGCTGTGGCGCTGGCAACGCTTCCGTGCGCTGTATTCGTCGTGCCATTGGCCTTGGTTTCCTGATAGTGAATCGAGACACGGTCTGCATCTGCCCGCCTCACGGCTGACTCCAATCTAGCGCGTGCTTGCTCGACTTTCACCTGGAACTCGTCAGGATCGAGAATGGCTATAACCTGCCCTTTTCTCACGTGCTCGTTATCGTCCACCAGCACTTCTTGCACTGTGCCGCTGACACGGGAACTTATCTGATGCTGATGCCCGGTCACGTAGGCATCTTCGGTTTCCTGATGGCTGGTTGCAAACTGCCATGTTCTAGCGCCTATAATGCCGGCACCTACAAGGGAAATAAATAGAACGAGTAATAGGACTATCTTCTTAATAGGCCTTTTCTGCTTGTCTCTAGAGGGCTCATCGAACTGTTCCAGTTCACGCTCCCCGTCTACTGGTTTGTGCTCCGTCGAGCGAACGGGCGTAGAGCTCGCGCTCTGCACCCGTTTGAAAGACTCTTCGATCTTTCCTCCAGTAAAAATAGCTTGTTGCATTGGCACCTCCCGGTTAATTGCCGCTGACGAGCTTCAGCGTTTAATTAACCATCTAGTTAGTTAGTATACTCCCGTAACGGATGAAAGTCAACAGGAGAGGTTTTTCCGTGATATACTAACTAGTTAGATAGTTGCTGGGATTGAGGAAAACGCTCAATTTTTTCCGAAACCTTAAAGTCTAAAAGCTAAAGACTTAGCAGACGGGCAAAATCGTCGTCGCTTTTCGTATTTCCCAAGTCCAATCCAAGCAATCGCTATACCGGCAAGACAAGAACACTTATATATAGGCGGAGGCGGGTAATGACTGTGTAGTCACGAAACCATCCGCGAAACTCGCCAAAGTTGGATTTTTAAATACACAACAGGCTAAGATCTTCGCAATCATCTATGGCAACCTTATGAGCAGACCACGCAAATCAAACAACCAGCTCAGAGACCCGGAAGCAACCAGAAACAGCATTCTGGACGCTGCCGAGGACGAGTTCGCAGTTGGCGGCCTTCTGGGAGCAAGGACGGAAGCTATAGCCGCGCGCACGGGCGTCACCAAAGCGATGATTCACTATTATTTCGAGACGAAGGAAAAACTGTACGCGGCCGTGCTTGAACGGGCTGTATCAACTAGGATACGAAGTATACATGAAGGCGGTTTAGCAGAAATGGAACCGGAGCTGGCGCTGAGATTGTTCGTACAAGGCGTTCTCGACAACTGCGGCAGTAACGCTAACATCTCTTCAATCATGATCTTCGAAGCCATCCAGAACAAAGGTTTTTATTACAAAGAGATCGTAATGGCCTCGCTCTACAAACCGCTGCAAAACATTCTTGAGAGAGGCGTCGAGACAGGCGTATTCAGGAAGCTCGATGCGATGCACGTAAGTGTAAACATAATAGGAATCTGCGTGTTCTATTTCTGCGCCCGAGAAAACCTCAAACACATTTGGTCCCCCGGAACGGACTTGTTATCAGCGGATATGCTGGAAGCACATGCTGAAGAGACGATTAAAATGGTAATGGCCTCTACCCGCGCATAGCTAAAGGCGGCACCAAATATAGAGTCACTACCAGTTGAGATGACAAATGAAGATCGTTTTTACCCGCATCGCCAAAGACAACTGCAAAACATCGGCAACCAGGCGAGATGCCGTAACGCTGTCCATCCCTACTCACGACCGTGCCCGAATAATTCCGCACGACGTTCGGCGACGATTTTGCCGAGATACCTAAGCCCGAACGCGGTTCCGCGAACTAAACACAGGAGATCTTTTCCAACACACTAAAGCCACTTTTCCAGGCCCCCTTCAAGGAGCAATCGAACGTCGCGCACAAAGCGTCCAGCCTGGTTTGGGTCGAGGACGCGCTGGTCGAAGTTATACGATAACGTCATAGAGGGACGAACTTCCAGCTTATGATTGTGGACAACCAGACGATCTTCCATTGTTCCAACTGCGAATGTCGATGTGCAGATACACGGGCTCATGACAGAAGCAACACCGTACTTGCCCAGGGTTGTTAAACCAAAAGTTGCCCTCTGACATTTCAATCGAAGGGACGGAAGCCGCTTGCCCAGCTCCATTATCGCGTTTCGTATAAACCAGGGAAAACCAGCAAACAAAGTCTGCAAAGCTAGAGGCGGAGAATCATCGATCGAGGTCACGGTAAAATCTTTCAGAACGCCGGCAATCTCAACGATGGATTTGGCATGCGGAGACTCTACCTCGCCGAAAAGAACAACCTGTTGATTGTTGAGTTCGCGTTCAATGGTGATACCGCCGACGACATCATGATACGTGACAGTTCTTCTTGGCGATATCATCTCGGTACGGCTGAGCGGATGATTCTGCTGGGCCAGTCCGATTGCTTTGAGAAGAATCGAAGTTATGGTGACCCTCTGACCGGAGTCCTTGAATATGGACATCTGACCCTGGGCCCAGGTCATGTCAATATCCATCAGGATATGCCCTGGTACCGGACTTCGTCCGACCGTGGTCAACAATGTGACCACGGTACGTCTTCCTCGTGGAAGACGACTGATGCTAAATCTATTGCTTATAGCCAATCGAATCGTCCTCCAGCTTGCAGGAGCAAGCTCAGCTGCTGCCTTCCGCTGTGCCGTACCAAAGTCCAACACAGGTGCCTACGCCGAGGCACAATATCAACACACCTACGACGCTGGCCGTGGTTACAACAGCGAGGATGATCAATTCATTCATTACAGTTCCATATCTCGATCAGGTGTCGCATTATGTACGACACCAGTTGTTTAGGTAGTTACTTGTCTTCGGCGGGAGACATTCTCGCGATCGAGCTCGAGACGAAGCGAGCCTCCACCTGGTCTGAGCCATTCTCCCAGGACATCGGAAACGATCTTTTCTGCACGCTCGATTACTTGATGTGTAAATTCGACCTCAGCTCTCCACTTCATCGAGTTCCCATAAATGTGATTCGTCTCTACGGTGATCACATAATGGGAGCCCTTCTGTTGTACCGAGAAGATCTCGTAGTCACCGCGAGATCCGGCGATCGTTCGAGAATAGGGCATATCGGATTTGTTGCGGAAGTCATGCAGGCATTGATAAAGAAACAGTATCTCGTCCGCACCGCCATGAGCCATTGCTGGGCACGGATCGATAGTTAAATGATTAAAGGCAGTTGACAAGTACCGCCAGGTGAACATGTGAGTTAGGTCGATTAACCTTCTCAACTTCGGCTCAACGGCTTTCTCTGATCCGGATGACGTCTTTACTTCAAGTTGGAGTTGTTCCTCATCCAGTTTCTTACTCGCTATCTCAATGATGACTTCCGGTGTCAACTCGTAAACACGAGAGAACGGCAAAGTCTTAGATTTGAGGGCGGAAGCCAGGTCTGCCCGCAATCCACTGAGCACCATGCACGGTAGCATCATCTTCGGTGCCACTTCTTCTTGCGTCATAGAAAGGTGATTGATAATTTCCATCCGTATTGAGGACCATATTTTGTCGTAAAGCGTTAATTCCGATAAACGCCACACGAAGTGAGTTGACCATATGAAATAAAGGAACCGTCCGCATCAAAGATGCGACGACCTAGTCCTAAGCTCGATTAGTTATACTGAGAGGTGCCAGCGACACACATGACCACGCGCACTTCATCAATATCACTATCACAAAGAAAGATTAAGGTCTGGACATTCTGCCGTTGCAGTCTGTTTTATACCAGTGGCAGTGTTGAGTTGCTTGTAAGATAATTTTCTTCGCTTGCTCTTTCGCCACTCCACTTTCCTGTTTATTTAATCGGCAATGAATGGCATGGGCAGACTAAACCTCTCATATCATAGCACAATTACGCGTACAAGTCTCATAAACCCGCGAAACCGCAGCAACACTGATTTGCACTCGACATCAAACGCGCCTGCGACAGAGCAATGGCTTTGGCATGTGGATTTTTGGCACCATGAAGAAGAATGACATTTCTTGGTCCAAGCCGATCATTCGAAAATAATCCACTCGTCGCCTCTAAGCTTTCTCGGCCAACTTCTTGATGCGCTGAATTGAGATGCGATCGTTGAGAGGAACAATCTGATAATAGAACGGACTCTTTCGAAATGCTGAATAGAAGCTGGTTGCGAACTCTTTTCGCTGTTGCGGCGACGGAAGCTTCTCCAATAATTTGAGTGATTCTCGAGCATGTCCTGTGTAGATCAATTCGATGAACGTAGTCTGCCACTCGCTGCCCAACGGCTCTTTCGAGACCTGCTCGA
>CAYTDR010000001.1:43683-44530 GCA_964436185.1 uncultured Candidatus Obscuribacterales bacterium
CGATTTTTGAGCGGTCGATAGATTTCAACATTCGTCTTCGATCGACCGCAAACTTACTGCCTCTCCAACACATGTAAACTACAGGTTTTGGCCCGTCAAGCGAGAAGGTCCTCCAGTAGAGGAAGGAGGCATCTTCGATAGCCAGTTCTGATCTAGTTCCATCTTTGACAATTTTCAAATGACCACAACCAGCATTGTCATACCAGAGTCTTTTGCAATCGTCGGCCAAAGAAAAGATTTCGTACGTGTAGCAACAATAGGCACCACCGGACCACTCTCTCATTGCAAAGTCTTTTGTTCCATCATTATTTAGATCGATCAGCCTCAGTGAATCGGTTTCCTTCGCTTCTTCGGCTTCACGAGCGTGATTGGTAGGCCACGTATAGAGCCAGAGATCGTGAGCTTGTCGGCGAAGTAAGCATCGCCCGTTCCGCCACACTTCAATCGAGCCGTAGTCTTCACCCTTCCATAAATAGTTCTTTTTTACGAAGCGAAAACCATCCACTGACCATTGCTTCTCGCTTGTTACCTGCGCACTAGCCGTATTGGCCCAAAAGAATGTCAAGCAAAAACAGATGACCGTCCAAACACGTGCCAGAATTTTGCTACTCACTCTTTTTTGCCGAACCACGTCTCGCCTCCTGAATCTCGGTTTCATGTGGAAAAGGAAATCGATATGATATCGCCCATTTCTTTCCGTCAATTGCTATCGCCGTCGTAGACGCACGTCGCTTCAGAAGCGCACGCAACGCTTCAAAATGCTTTCCGGGAAGAAAAATGCTGTAAGCATCACGGTCTCTCTGCTTCGTTTTGCTGTCCTTTAAACCAGGCCATTCACCAGGCCACT
>CAYTDR010000002.1:0-31686 GCA_964436185.1 uncultured Candidatus Obscuribacterales bacterium
GGCTTTTTTCTCGAGGGAGCCGTCGATCAACTATTCGAAACAGCACCACCGGTGGAGGTTGCACCGGAAGAGAAAGAGCAAGAGTGCGAGATTATTGATTTTCGCCCTCCGGACAACGACACCAAAGACATCCTGTCAGGTCGAAGTGGGCTATTCGAGAGAACGGTACCAGGTGCCGACGATCGACCTAGCATCTTCGAAGGAGACACGGACGATTTGAAGCATGTCACACTGCAAGTAAAGCTGCTCGAGGCACAGCTCGACTTCAGAAACAGGGAAATGCGAAACTCGCTAAATCGAGTCAAGTGGTTGGAAAGCCAGGTTGCCATAAAAGATGATCAACTGAAATTCCTACCGGAGCTTCTCCAACGAAGCATTGTTGCTACCCAATATGAGCATGAGGTAGGAGAGCTGAAAGAGCTGATTAAGCAGGTCACCAGTGATTTGAGTGACGCGAACATGCAACTGAATCTGGTGAGAGCTCATTGGCTTGGGAAACTCAGCATGTGGTTACTGGAAAGATAACCCTGCGTCAGACTGAACATCTGAGTTTTCAGTACTAGATCTCCGCATCGCCTTGTCCATGCTATGGTGATTAAAATTGGTCAGGCGTGAAGAATGTTCGTCCTCCATCGAACCAACTGTTTAGCTTTCCTTACCGCCATCTGTCTTTCAGGTGGCGGCTTGTTCATGCAAGGAAGCGCATCAGACTCACCGGTATCGATAATCACAGGCGCAAACGATCCCCACACCATTTTTGGTGGCATTCCAAAGGACTCGGCCCAATACGGTGAGCTATCGAGCAGTCCGTGGTTCGTTCACTCTCTGGAAGCACGCGATGCGCTCAGAAACGGACAATTAGAGCAGGCAAACACCATGTTTCGAACCTCAATTGCCGAGGCTGAAACCGCTGGTGCGCTCAACCCGGGCGTAGTCAACTGTCTATGCGGTCTTTCGCTTCTGCACGACAAGGAAGGAAAATCGGCTGAGGCAGAGCGACTGTACGAGCTGGCGATGAGAACAGTGGAAGGTTTGTCCGGCAGAAACAGCATCGAATTCGCCAGGCTGCTTCCCGATCTCGCCTGGCTGTATGTGGCGCACGGCAAGCCGGACAAAGCAGAGCCGATTCTCAGACAAGCTGTCGAGATTCACAAACGCTCCGACGGTGAGGTAAGTCTCGCTTACGCTCGCAGCCTGGAGCATTACGCTGAGTTCTTGAAAACGCAGAACAGACGCACTGAATCGTTGGACCTTATCGATCGAGCTCAATTGATCCGAAAGCATCTGGAATCGAATCAATAGATCGATGGAAAATTCCTGTATATGTTGCACCTCAAACGCAGGATGCCAAGATACCGAACATTCCATATTTAAAGAAAAAGATGTCCTGAATTTGCGCGTTTGGTTTCAATGCAATCGCCTCTTGAAAAGCGCGCCGCTTGTCAGCTTCGCACTACTACTGGAATCTTAAGTTCAACGAATTTTTCTTCATCTGAGACTGAAATTTTCTTCCTCACGGGCACATTATCAAGCGGCTGACGTCTCCACCCTTGGTTGTTTAATTACTTGCGTATGTCTTTGTTACGGTATACCTGATAAACTGTTTTAAATTTCAGTTACCAAGTAATGAGCTAACTTGTTAAGCGCCCGGGTAATTTTCCAAATATCGCAGTAGGGACTTTTGGCGATATTTGCGTTGGAGGGAATGAGTCGGTGTACAGGTTTAAGACGGCCTCAGCCTTGCTGGCCGGTTCGTTGGTTTTGGTTTGCTCTTTTTCGCAACCCGCTGGGGCGATTGAGGAGTGCGCACCAGTAGCGGTGCAAGAACAATTAGATCGTGGTGAGATAATTGTTGGATTAGAGACTATAGGTGACACCAAATATGTGACCGGCAGGATGATCATCGATCAGCCGCCTTCCAAAGTTTGGCCCATCATGGTCAACCCGTTCGAATTTCAACACAACATCACGCCTCGCATGAAGAAGGTCGATGTGATCACGGACAGAATCAATTACTCAGTCCTGAAAGTGACGATGGACGCCTTCCCCATTCCGGATCTGACCTATATGGTCGAATCTGATTACAAAAAGGTTGGCGATGGCGCTCGTATTGACTTTCGCAGAATTGGTGGCGTGTTGAAGGATTTTCACGGTCACTGGCTGATGAATCCATCACACGGCGGAGCGAAAACTGAGCTCGTGTACAGCATGTACATTGATCCTGGATTCTTCGTTCCACAATGGATCGTTCGCAAAGGTGTGAGCGGGGAGCTGCCCAAAACGTTGAAGGCACTGCGATTCCGTGTTCAAAACGTTACTGCCAATACTTGTAAATCGGAGAAGCAGACCATAATGGCCGCAACACCGCTACACATGCATTGACGCTGAAGCTCTCGGATTTGCAACCAATATAAGAAAGAGGCGTGGCGCCTAATGGAAAGCGCTCCGTCCGCTGCTAACATCTGATTTGCGCAAGCAACGCAATAGCGGCTGCTTTACGTTCGGAGTGCAACCACAGGCGCTGGCATCACGTTGTGGTTCGGACTGCTAGTGCGAATGCATTGCCATGACAAAAAGGCTAAACTGAAGTCTTGAAGAATCAAGCTTCGAAACGAAGCCGACTTTTAGTATCACCAGTGATCGGACCATCCAAATGAGCGACAACATTTTCTTCGGTCTAACTCTTGCTGAAGAGCAAACTACGCTCCTCTCCCGCTGCTTCAAAGTGTCAGGTTTGTTGGCCGTCATTTTGTTGCTGCCCATCAGTGGCGCGTTCGGCGCACCATCGAAAGAAAGAACTGCAAGGATCAGCTCCAGCGGAACCTCCGCGAGCGAAAGAAGTGTGGAGCCTGGCTCGACAAGAGTCAAGAAAATTCTGGCGTCAGCGAAAGATTCTCTCGGAAAGGAGATGTGGAAAGTCGGGTTCGGACTGAGTGAAGGACGTCTCGGTTGCGCTGCATCCGTATCCAACGTTTTGAAGAAGGCGGAAATAAATGGAGTCTACTCACCGGTGACGAAGAAAATGCGCCAACAAATTATCAACGGTAGGTTGCCCGTGACGGAGCTTGTATTGAAAGACGGCGGTGATAGACCGATCGACGATGGCAAAATCTCCACTGTCGCCAAACCGGGTGACGTAGTGGTGGCATTCATGCATCCTCTTCCTGGTGCTGACGTCGGACCAGGTGCCCACTGCGGCGTCATCGGCGAAAGCGGCACTGTATTCACCAATGATTGGAACAACGGAATCTGGAGCCAGGGCAGCATCCACACATTTTTTGATTCTTACAAGTATATTCGTCTTCTTCGCTTCAAGTGATACACTCAAGTTAGCGGTGGTGATGGGAAAACTGGTTTTCTGCAGCATCATTTGTTAATGGAGGAGTGGCAAGGTGAAGGCGCTGGAATGGCTAGGAAAGCTTCTTGGCTTAATGTCAGGTCAACGGTCATCGCTTGCGCTGGGGGGAGATCCGAAGACCGATAAAACCATTAGTTTCGACCCCGAGGTCGAACAACACGTTGCCGAAGTAGACACCTCAACTTCGACATCTACTGGTGTGGTCAGGAAAACGAAAAAAGAAGTAATGGGTGATGCCCTCTTCTACACTTGCACCCAAAAGTGCTGTGGTGTCGCTCGTCAGTCGTCGAAATGCTGCACGATCAGCGACCGCGATTGGATTCTGGGCGCAGTAAAGGACACTGATCGGTTTCTGGCAGATCTTTCAAAATTGAAAGGCCGAGAGGTCAGCTATGACGAAGTATTTATCGACTTCGAGGAAGGGTCACAGATGTTTCCCGAGAAGTCATCGTGGCAGAGGCGGAAGAATTATCCTGCCATGCGCGTCCATGTAGACAGAGCAAAAGGTCACCCATGCACACTCCTCGGGGATGACATGCTGTGCACCGTGCATGAGATCAAGCCACAGATTTGCAAAAACTATTACTGCGAGTATCTGCTGTACATCCACAATGTTCTAGATAAGAACTTATAGCGATTAGTGTCGGTGTTTTCTACGCCGTCCGTGAGCTTGAGACCTTGCTGGTTTCGGGGCGGGGGTTCGGTCTACGATAATGGGTTCGCTGGCGGTTTCAACAGCAGGATCGTCTTTCGAGCCAGCCTCGATCTGCGGCTCTATGTTACCTACTTTCTTGATTGCTCGCAGTTGATTGATCAAAGCGGCCTGGGCGATTTTCAAGCTCTTCACAGTCGGCGTATGCGAATTGACCATGATCGTTACGGCTAGATTTTGCCCACCTGCAGTCGTCAGAATGCCGGAGATGGATCTGACAGTGTCCATGGTGCCTGTCTTATACCGATAAATGCCCCTGCCTTCATGGTTTTCCTTCAGAAGCGCCAAATATGGTCCGTTCATCTTCGGGCCAGCCATGTGTTTCATCACCGTATTCAGTGCGTGGGGAGAAACACCATTCTTTCGACTCAATCCACAGCCGTCGAACAAGATCACCTCATGGGCAGAGGCACCGATTTTCGAAAGCCAATGAGAAATAAACTGCAGACCTCGATCTTCAAGCGATATAGGAGTACCGCCACCAAAGGTGGTGGGAACATGTCCTTGCCTGGTCTGGACTAATTTCGCTCCTAAAGCCCTCAACAGCTGCTGAGCATACAAGTTGTCACTCTTGTGCAGACACGTTTTGATAATTGCAGAAAGCGGAATGGACGAGTGCTGTGATAACTGATATACGCTATCGTTGGGCGTTGCGGTTATGCTCTGTTCCATCACCTTCACGCCTCGATCGCCAAGCATTGAGTGAATCAAGACTGTGTTGTATTCGTCCGGATTCGACACTACCAGAGCCTGCCCTGGGACAGCTTTTGGATGCATCGACTTGTAGACGTGAATTATCTTGGACTTCGGGTCGAGGTTCAACCAGCCGGGCGTGTACTGGGGGCTCAATAATCGATCGAAAATGGCACCATGGGTGGGGCGCTCCTGAAAGGCTCTCCAGCCGGACGGAAAAGTTCCAGTCCACATATTCTTGTCGACAACTAGATTGGAAGAAACGGGCATCCAGTTACGTCCCCAATCCTCAATCAGCCAATAACAGGGAAAGTTAGCCTCACTGCCTGGCAATCCGGTGACGATCACCTTGCCGTTGATTGTGGTCAATGGTGCACGACCGACGTTGCTCGCCTGACTGACAGCATCGGAAACCATTTTGGACAGCTCGCCCCGAGAAAGCGTCGGATCCTGAGAGGGAACAACTACGAGATTGCCGTTCAAAAATCCGCCTTCCAGCTTTCCCTCAGCTCCTACCACTGTTTGAAAATGGTAATCCCCACCGAAGGTGTCAAGAGCACAGGCACAAGTTATCGCCTTCACTGTCGAAGCCGGAGTTAGTCGCCTGTAACCGTTATATGAATAAAGAACACGCCCAGTCGAAAGTTCCATCACTTCCAGCGCCACTGAAGAGTTCCGCAGAGTGGGAACTTTCAACCAGGTACGAACGAGCTGGTCGATAGATGTAGTGCCCAGTTGGTCGTGATGCGAGCCAGACGGCGCTACGGCAACTGCAGTCTTCGATTCCGCCTGCGCCAACATATCAGGAGGCAAAGCTACCACAAGCGCGAAGAGCGCGACGCATAACGCTAGAATCTGAAACACAGACCTATATCGCCTCATCGGTATTGGCACGAAGATAAGTCCTACTGTCGAGGTGGTTAAAGACCATATTATGACTCGATCAGAAAAATAAATCTTGAATCAGTCAGGCAAAGATTTCTTGTCTTCGATGAGGTTGAAATTGGCCTTGTCAGCCGACGTTGATAGGATCGTGCAGGTGCGTGCCCCCAGAAGCGCGATTCCCGCTTCTTCATGGAGAAAGAGATGACCAGTCCTCGGCGTTGTTTTCAGATCGAGAAAGATATTTCAATTGGAACCTACGACATCGATTTCGCCGGTCATGTCTCCAATCTCGTCTATTTGCGATGGATGGAGGACATGAGACTGGCGGTTTTCGAGAAACAGTTTCCGTTGAAGGGTTTTATGGATGCCGGTCTATTACCGGTGATCGTATCGACAACCATCGATTACAAACGGGCCATCAGGCTCTTCGATCGACCGAAAGGGTATATGGGAATCATCGATGTTCGCCCTGCCAGCGTATTATTCTCAGGAGAGATACAAGTAGACGGGCAAGTAGCGACTGTAGCGTCTCACGTCGGCGCCTTCATTCGCCAGGACAATCATAAACCTGTACGAGTTCCCAAAATCATTCAAGAGAAGTTCGAGTTAGAGCGAGCATCTTTCTCTGAAAGCGCACCCGTTTGAGTCCGGTTCGTTCCGGCAAGAATGTCTCCGTCTCTCCGGGGCGACGTTACCGCCGCCCCTAGTTTAAGCGCATGCTATGCAGTCTTTTCTCGAAGCTCGCTTTCAGTGAGCCCCTCGAGAGCAGACTGATATCTTCGCGCATGATATGCCTCGACTCGACCCAGTGCCTTGAAGCGCTTAGCAGCTTGCTCGAACGTTTCGGCATGCACCTTCGACTCTAGTGCCTGTTCTTTGAACTCGTGAACGGCTTCGAGATGACCCTCTTCCTGCGCAGTCTTTTCGAACTCCGGATACATGTGGTTAGTTTCGTACAGCTCTCCTTCGATAGCTTTCTCCAATAGCTTCTCCACGGTCATCTGGTCCGGTGGATAGATCAGCTCCAGATGCGCAAATGCATGTCCGGTCTCCTGGTGGGCTGTCTCTTCGAAGAGTTTGGCAACTTCTTCGTTGCCCAACTTGCGAGCGATTTTGGCGAAATAGAGATATTTTCTATTAGCCATCGATTCGCCTGCAAAGGCTGCTTCTAGGTTCTTCTCTGTTTGTGTTCCTGGTATTCTACTCATCGTCTTCTCCTTTATTCGCGATTTGTTGCTACTGAATGCGGTGGCAGCAACATGCCCGTCGAGCTGCGGCAGCATACGACGACCATGCCTTCCAGCAAAAGGATGAGCGCGATTGCGCCAGTCCTTGCTGCTGCTTAGACTTGCTTTAGTTCCGATTGATTCGTTGTCAGTCTTCTACTTCGCCGTAGAAGGTAATCTGATAGCCATTGATTTTGAACTTGTTACCCAGGTCGGCTGATAACCTTGATACCTGGTCGGGCTCGATGTCAAAGATCTTGCCTGTCTTCACATCGACAAAGTGATGATGATCATCTATCTTTGCATCGTAGCGAGTACGTCCAGGCTCCGTTGTCACCTCTTTAATCAGTCCAGCCTCCACAAGGGCGTTCAATGTGTTGTACACAGTGGCTCGAGACAGTGCCACAGGCAACTTTCCTTCCACGGCTTTCATTACATCTTCTGCCGTTGGATGGGATTTTGTGCTCAAAAGGTATTCAATGATGACAGCCCGCTGGGGAGTCGGTTTCACGCCCCGGCTGTTGAGAATATCCTCGATGAAATTGTTACCCACGTACTTCAGGCTCCACTTTTATTCAGCACACTCTTAGAATAAGTCTAAAGTGCGAATCTGTCAACCCTAATTCCGGGAGATTGAAAAATTCTGGCAAAGCTGGCTCAAACCAAGAGGCACTGCCGCATGCCTCGCCAGTAGAATGCTGAAAGCACCTGGTTCTGAACTCTAGATCTAATGTAGAGATCAGGAGCTGTTATCTTTATTGGAACTTACTTAGGAGATGAAAATGTCGAAAGCCAGGTTAGAGAAGGCACTCAATGATGGCAAGTTACTCTGTCCCACCTGCGAACAACCAGTCAAACGTTTTGACAAATTTGTCGAGATGACTGCATCGGTATGGGACGGAGCCGGAGATTCCAACTTAGAGACCGCCGGCTCCAAGGTCACGCTTATATGTGACAACGAAGGTTGCAGTTGGCAAGAACGTACCGAATATTGGGACGATCTTATAAAGGATTGACGTTGTTTATTTGCTTCGATCGCCAATTGCTGCGTTTTACGTGCAAACCTGGCGGTTGGTAGCACATATGGTGGCACGCCGAAATTAGAACTGGTCGCAATGTGATAGCTCGAAATATATTGTTGGCAACGCGAATTTCCCAATCGCTGTCTAGCTGGGAGTTTGAGGCTCAATGCCGAAATACACGGCTCGCACGTTTACTTTTCATTCATCAACCAACATCGGTTCGATATCAAAAGGTAATTCAAAAGAGCAACATAAAATGAATGTAGTCTCTTGCTAGTTGCATCATTCAAAACCCGCTACCAGAGACGTTTCCACCACGGCAGCCGGTTTTACAGCACGATAAATAGCGATAGGCGCCTCATGCTCTTGTCTGATCATATGTTAGTAATTAGAGCCCCTAGACGTACGTTTGCCCTGATCGATCCCAATCTGTTGAGCAAGCGGAGGTACACACAAATTGGAGGTATGCCCAGGGGCCAGCTAAAGCTTACACTGTCTGATTTTCTTTCATACCTTCTGTTAAGGACTGTCATTTAGCAACAACTAAGGAGAACAAATGAAAGCCGTTGTGATATCAGAGTTCGGCGCACCGGAAGTGCTCAAATGGAGAGACGCTAAGACGCCCGCGGCTGGGCCTGGTGATTTGCTCGTTCGCGTACGAGCTACTGCAGTGAATCGCGCTGACTGCCTGCAGCGCATGGGTCGATATCCGGCACCATCAGACGTTCCGGCCATGATTCCGGGACTGGAGTATGCCGGCGTGGTGGAATCCATAGGACGAGATGTCAGCGATTTCAAAGTTGGTGAGCGGGTCTTCGGGCTCGTCGGAGGCGGTGCTTATGCAGAATATGTTGCAGTTCATCACCGCACTGTCGCAAGGATTCCCGCTAATCTTTCCTTCGAGGAAGCGGCGGCAATTCCGGAAGCGTTTATCACTGCATATGATGCCATAGCTGAGCAGGGCAATCTGAAATCGGGTGACTGGTTGCTGATACATGCTGTTGCCTCAGGCGTCGGAACAGCAGCCCTTCAGATAGCTGATTCGATAGGCGCGCGTTGTATTGGCACGACGCGATCGGAAAACAAATTGGAGCGGCTGAAAGAACTCGGTCTGACACATCACCTTGTTCCTGTCGACGGCAAGTTTGCCGATCGCGTGCGGGAGCTAGCCGGAGAGGTGCATGTGATCCTGGAGATGGTGGGCGGAAACTATCTCACAGAGGATCTGAAATGTTTGGCGAGAAAGGGACGAATCGTGGTTATTGGGCTGCTTGGCGGTACTACAGTAGAGTTCAATCTGGCCAATCTCTTGAGCAAGAATGCCATCGTCAGAGGTAGCACGATGCGCAGCCGACCTCTGGAAGAAAAGATCGTCGCCAGTCGCTTGCTTGGGCATCACATGGCACCGTTGTTCGAGAGCAAGAAAATGAATCCGATCATAGACTGCACGTTCGATATCTCCGATGCTGCGCAGGCGCACGCAATAATGGAGAGCAACACCAGCCTCGGGAAGATTATACTGGTTGTACCATCCTGAGTCGAAGGATCATGCCACAGCAAGAAGACGAGACAGAAATAGAAGCAAGACAATTGATCGATTCGCTAGGCAGTCGCTATGAGCAGGTCGAGCGGATTGCAGCCGGTGGCATGGGAGTCGTATTCCGCGCAGAAGACACTATCTTACTCAGAACCGTAGCAATAAAAGTTCTGTTAGCCACAAAAGCAGGCAGTGAGCAGATACTGCGCTTCCAGCAAGAGGCAAAGGCCTGCAGCCGTCTGAAACATACAAACTTGATCGGTGTGCTGGATTTTGGCGTAGGTCCTTCAGGACATCCGTATTTGATTATGGACTACGCTGACGGACAATCTCTCGATCGAACGATTGCAAAGCAGGGTCCCTTGCCGATAGAGGTTGCCGTTCCCATATTCAAAAGCATTTGCCAGGGAATGGAACACGCGCATCAGTCAGGTGTTATCCACCGAGATCTCAAACCTAGCAACATAGTCTTGCTCAAAGACAAGAGTGGATCAGATGCCGTAAGAGTCCTTGATTTCGGCATTGCCAGAATAACGGAGAAAGACAATCGAGGCAGGAGCCTCACCACAGAAGGTGCAGCCCTGGGCACTCCGGCCTACATGCCTCCGGAACAAATTAGCGGCAAGGGCGTTGATCAGCGCAGCGATATTTATTCGATGGGATGCGTCATGTTCAAAACGCTTACTGGCAGAGTGCCGTTTCGCAGCAATGACCCGTTGGTTGTTTTGACACAGCATTTGCAGGCACCGCCCCCGATGCTACGTGCCACCTGCCAACGCGAATTCCCGGAGGAACTGGAACGCATCGTCGAAAAATGCCTCAGGAAAGATCCGGCAGAGCGATATCAGAGCATGGCTGAACTTTACCAGGATCTGGAATCTTTGTTGCAGCCAGCTCCACAGAACCTGGAAGTACAGGAAAGCGAACTCAACGTTCAAAAACCTCGATTACGACTAACCATCATGCATGTAGTGGTATCAATCTTGGGGCTATGCGCAGCGGTCGCAGGTTACTCGAAGTACCAAAATTCAGTGCAAAATACGTACTCACGAAAGGACACACAAGCAAAACATGAGAGGATAAAGCACCAAGTTAAAGACAACTCCTTCAACTTCCAACGGACGACGAAACTTCCCTTCAATCTCATGAAAGAGGGAGATAAGCATCTTGTGTGGCGTTCGGATGACTTTAATGTCAAAGATGAGGACTTGCTCCTTTTGAGCAAACAAGAGCCGCACGATCTTGATTTTCGCGGTTGCGGACTCAACGGATCTGGTTTTCGCTACCTCGCCAACTGGCCAGTCAGATACATCAACGCGTCCGGGACCTCTCTCGATGACAACGGACTGGCGCTCATAGCCAAACTTCCGCAACTAGCGCGACTTTCCCTGTGCCAAAATTCGATTACTGATGCCGGCATTAAATCGCTTGCTGGGATTAAAGACCTCGAGTATCTGGACATCGCCGATTGCCCCAGGATCTCCAACGACGGTATTCGCAGTCTAATTAAGAATTGCAAGAAACTTCAGGACCTTGACGTATCAGGGACTGGTGTCACCGGTGACCTATTTCCCGCTTTCGCCAATGCAGCGGAGTTGAAGAGACTGGTTCTATCCAGCTTGAAACTACAGGATCGGGATGTGCTTCGTTTTGGTTGTCCCAAAAAACTTGAATATCTATATCTGTCTAAAAACCCCGATATTACAGACGCTACGCTCAAGCGCCTGCAAACGAACAAATCTCTGACATACCTCAACATCGGAGATTGTCCCGGTATTACTGACAGTGGCATAGCCAAGTTCTTGAAGGCCAGGCCCGGATGTAAGGTAAATCGGAAATCCGCCAAGTCTGAGTCGATTCGGATGGTAGACGACATAGGAATTGAGCTAATGTCCGAGCCATAGCATTTTATGAATCGACCAACGGCTGAAACTCTAGCGTACAGTTTTGACCACCATGGCGATGTTTTTCATCACTGATACCACCTGTGGTTGATGAAGCAAATACGGCAAGTAATGGTAGGCTAAACTCGCACAGACTAACGCCAGACAGACGGCTTTGACCGGAATTCTTCTCTTATTGAGCGCAGACTTCACTTTCCTTGCCGTGTTGGTATAGTCTGCTTCCTCGGGGCTGGTGATTCCGATACTCAATCCCTTTCCATACCGAGGCATTCCATTGGAGGTCCTGCGGCGTTTGCTTTTGTCAGGAATGGGTTTCCACTGTACCGGCAGTTCCAACTTCGGCTCGAGCTGATGTGACCCGGAGAGCTGGTGAGAATCCGCGAGTGAACGAAGATCCAACTCTTCCGGTCGTTCTGCAAAAAGTACCTCTTCCAACTCCAGACTCTCGATCATGTTGGAGACGAAGTCAGGGACATCCGGGCGCACGAAGGAAAGGAAATTGAGCCTGATTTTCAAGAGCGGCACAGGGATCTCGAATTCGTCAGAGACGAACCTAAAATACTCATAGTCAGCCTTTTCTACGGCGACTAATTTCTTCAAGGCGTCGTAATCGGAAATATACTCATCCTCGATGGCCGCATTGCAGATGTATGCACCATCTTTGATTGCGAAGATTCCCGAATATGCATTCGGCTCAGGAGAGTCGATCAGAAGAACAGACAACCCAGGACGTGCCTGTTCGTAGATCTTCTGAAACACGCCGCGAAGGTCTTTTTTGCCGTTGATCTCACCTTCAAAAACCATTCTGATATCTTCTGACTCGCACAAATCAATCCAGGTCGACGAGTCGGTTATCGTAATCAGCTTAGGTTTGCTCTTGCCCGGATTGCGCTTGCCCTCGAGCTTGTTGAGTCTCGAGTAGTCGCGCTTTCTGGAACGGCTGGAAGTTACGACCTGACGGCAACCTGCATTGAAAGCGTCTGTTGTCTCATTGTCTCTTTCACCTTCAAAATCAAGAAGGTTCCATCCGTCAGCTCCCAGAGGTGGAGATTTGCCGCCGGAGGCACATTCATTAGTTCGCCCGCCGGTTTCTGAGTTCATGCCTTGCCAGCTCATAGTTTGCCAGCCCCTTGCTTGCGGATTCACTGTATTGAAAGGGGCCCCGTTATTACTTGGACAAGATGCCAAGTCATAATTAAATTTTGTTCCGTGTGAGAGCATCTCCACCTCATACCCGCCATACGCTGTCCAGCCTGCGAGGGCTGACTGGTCAGCGTGTTAGCGGTTTCCGCCTGTCCAACACTTGATACTCCCAATCTATGTCAAACATGTCACGAAGTAAATCCACAAAGGACGTACGCGCTTTCGCGTAAATAGTTTCGACGTACCTATTTAGTGCAGAAGTGCCTTCGCTCGTACTGCCTCCGGATGTACATCGAACGTTCCGGCGGGGGAAGAAGTGGAAGCTTCAAAATGGTGGTATAAGTGTCTGGGGGACATTTAATGAGCACTGGAGAAGACGATTCGAATTCTCAGAGAACGGGCGTTGATGAAATAATCTCCGACTTGGTTGCGCCGCCGCGCAAAGCCGACCTAATTACGCCGGCCGTCAGAGAACTTTTCCCCAACCTACAGGGGTTAGATGATTTCGAAGCGGCGACTGAGCCAAGCTTCGGTCGATTAGCAACCAGGGACGCTATCGGTCCTGACTCAGACAAACTTTCCAAGGATCAAACGCTCGTAGAACGGCTGCTTGCCGGCGATACAGCTGCCGACAAATTGCGAAAGGTCCTGGGCGGACGCACAGAGTCCTTATGGACTGGTTTCTCCGAGCCAACGCTGTTAGAACGGTACGATGTGAAGGAGCAGATCGCATCGGGAAGAACCTCTCAGGTTTACAGCGTCCTCGACCGTCAATCGAACGGTTTGGTAGCAGTGAAGGTAATGCGCGGCGAGTGGGCAAAGAATCCCCGACTCAAAGAACGATTTGTCGAACGTGTCGGACATGCCAAAAGACTCAATCATCCCAACATCGTCGACTTCAAGAAAGATGATTGCAGCACCAACAAAATACCCTGCGTTCTCATGGAGCTCGTGGACGGAAAGGAGTTGGGCGACATTCTAATCCATGAGCAATTGCCCAAAGAGCTCTTTTTCGAAATCTTCAGCCAGGTATGCAATGCGCTCTCTCATGCTCACGCACGAGGTATCATTCATGGTTGCATCAATCCATCCAAGATTCTGCTGTCCAAGGCAGGCCGAAATACCATTTGGGTAAAACTGATCGATTTCGGAATGATGCCTAAGAGTGACTGTTTCAATGTGGCCAACAACACTGATCTGGAGATGGACAGACAGAGCTGTATTTACCTCAGTCCCGAGCACCAGGACGAGAACCCTATCGATGCACGTTCAGACATCTTTTCCCTCGGCTGCATAATGTATGAGGCGGTGTGCGGAAGACCGGCATTTTTCGGCAACAGTCTGGTCCAGTTAGTTTCAGCCAAGAAAGTCACGCGCCCGAGAGAACTCACCGATATAGCTAGCGGAAACTGTCCGCCAAGGTTGGATCTAGTCATATATAAATGTCTGGAAAAAGATCCGGACGACAGGTATCAGAGCATTTGGAGCTTGCGAGAAGATCTCAAACTGGTGGCAGACGGGCAAGAACCGCATCTCAGCTCGAAGAAAACCACGAGACCGAAAGCATTCGAGATCAAGGGACTGAAACCTGACAATAAAAAAGTTGCGGACAAACTTACTTGCGTCGTCGAAGGTCGACTGAATGTTCGGACTACGGTTAAGTCCGTCCTCGAGCTCGTCCTCGAGACAGCTTATCCCGGCTACTCGCTTCTCAGACTTGACTCCAACCAACCCATGTATTCCGGCATCATTGTCATAAAAGGCGGATACCAGGTAGTCAGCGCAAAGATTCTGGACAGCACCACATATGGTTACCAGGCGCTGAGACAACTATTTGGCATTGCCGCCGGAGAGTATCAGTATCTAACTGTCACCGCAGATGATGTCAATATTCCGGAATCGAATCTTTGCCTTAATCTCCATACCGTTCTCAGTCACTATCCGGATCTTCCAGCCACGCAGACCAATCTTATGGCCTTCTCTTCAGTCGTGGACCTGATCTTCGATGTGTCCTCCGGTCTGGGTCCAGACATCGATGAGTCATGGATTGAGGAAGAACCGAGTTCGAGCGTACCGGCGCAGCAAGCCGCAAAATCGTCACAACTGACAAACTTGATGAAATCAGAGTCCGCGGCCTGGGTCAGCGTGAAGGAAGGAGAAATTACTTCCAGTTTCAAAAAGGATCGTGAACTAGAACAGTTGATCACCAGCCGTCACAAATTGAAGCACCTTGATGCGCAGAAAGCGTTTAAACGAGAGCAAAGCAAGGTGGCCGTGTGGGTGCTTGTCCTGCTCGCACTGCTGGTTTTGTTTGTGGGAATCTTAATCGCCAGAGAAATGCATTGACCCTTTGTATGGACCCTTTAGTTGGGTGTAACAATCACGTCTTTGCGACAAGCCACAAACTGCTTTACTTGCTTGTCAGTTAAACCTGAATTCTTGACGGCTAAATACTTTAGTTTCCGCATTCGCTTCAATTGGTCCAATCCATGGTCTGGCAGCATAGTTCCCCCGAAACTGAGAAACGAAACTTCAGGGGCTGCTGCAATCATACTCAACCCTTCGCCTGTTATTTCACAGTCCAGGAAAAGAAGATTTGTCAACTTTTTACACTTGGCCAATTCACGGCAGGCAATGGAATTGAGATTAGACTTGGAAAGCTGCAATGCCACCAATTGCGGTGCTTGCGAAAGCGACTTAGCAGCGGTTACGGTGAGAGGAACTCCGGCCATAGTGATAGATTTCAACTGGGGAATTTTCGACAGATGCAAGCATACATTGCCTGTAAGCTTCACTCCCGACAACGTGATGTACTCAAGCTGAGGCAGATTTTTGAGATGGACAAGCGCACCATCAGTCAGGTAATCACAATCGACAATCGAAAGTTTCACCAACGACTTCATTTTGCCGACATGCTCCAAGGCCTCGTTGCTGATTTGGGTGGAGTTCAGATCAAGAGATTCAATAGGTAAATCACTCAAGTGCTGAAGTCCGGAACCAGTCACCTTTGTGTGATGCAATTTCCAATGTTTTATTCTTGAGTGCTTCCGCGCTGCTTCTTTCAAATGGCTATCATCAATTGTTCTGGTAGCCACCACAGTCTCCACAGACCTATTCGAAACATCATTTTCGTGACCGGTTCTGAAAAATGGCTTATCAACGTCCTCAGCAAACTTCTGCTCCTCATCAGTGATTGAAGGCTTGAACTTTATTTCCGTTGTGTCGGCAGCGATGCGTTCTGTCTTGCCCATCCGAGTATAGCTTTGAGCAGCAAAAAGCAGCAAAAGTACCAGAAGAACGCTTGCGAATCCTATCTGGACTATCTTTCTTCTTTTGTCAGGGACTGGAGTCGGAGGGCGTTCTTCTTCTGATTTGATGATGGCCAGCCGTTCTGCTTCCGCCTCCATCTCGTCCATAATTGCCCGCAACGCCTTCGCTATGTCTTCCATCGACGCGAACCGGCCTTCACGCTTTTTCTCCAAGCACTTTGCGACGATGGATTCGAGTTCCTCCGAAAAAATGTTGCCGGTAGCGGAGAGCAGAGGAGCGGGCTCATGCAGATGCAGCATCATGGTCGCCATCGGGGTGTCGCCTTTAAACGGAAGCGAGCCTGTCAAAAGGCGATACATCATACAGCCAAAGCTGTAAATGTCTGCTTTTGCGTCCACCTGATCGCCGGCAGCAGCTTCTGGTGCCATGTAAGCGGGAGTTCCGATGGAAGCACCTGTTCTGGTAAGACTTTGATCGACTTCCTGGAGCTTGGCAATTCCGAAATCGACAATCTTTACTTGCAAACTGCCGCTGTGATCTCGAGTGAGCATCACATTGGATGGCTTGATATCGCGGTGCAATATGCCTCGTTTGTGTGCGTGAGCCAATCCGTCAGCGACCTGGACAAGGACCGGCACAGCCACCTCGATTTCCATTCCCTCTTTCTGATAATCCGAAAGGCTATCGCCTGTGAGGTACTCCATCACCAAGTACAGTTGATCCGAATCTGTAACGCCGAAATCATGCACCTGTATTATGTTGTCATGCTTGAGTCTAGCGGCGGCTTTAGCCTCGGTGTGAAACCGAATGGCTGTCTCCTTAGACGCGTTAGCAAGGAGAAACTTTACAGCGACAATCCGATTTAGCTGCAGGTCACGGCACTTGAGCACCTTTCCCATGCCACCCTGGCCGAGTGTTTCATGGATCTCGTAGCGCCCGGCAATTACCTTGCGAATCGTCCTAGCCATTCAATATGGACTTTCTAGCTCTCTCGTCTACACACGAGTGATTCTAACAGGCGACGGCAGCGTCCCCGCTGGTAGTACCATCTCAATCACGATCGAATTGACCAAAATGTCCGCACACATCGGGTTTTCAGTCATGTTTAGGCGAGAGGGTCGGCTTTCCGCTGCATTATCCATTGCTAAATATAAGACACTCTTACTCAGCACTCAGGTCGTACTATGCACCGATGGCGGTGTTCAATCACTTTGTTGCCAACCTGACGCTAGACGAAGATCGTCCAGATTATGATCGCTGTCTCACTGCAGAAGTGATCAATGTCTCAGTACCGTTAACCGAACAATGGCGATTACTTTCCGTCGGCGCCAACTTTGCTCAAATCCAGGCATTCCAACCCTTTCGACTTGTCCGCGTCGCGAATCAACTCGAATGCCTCGACGCGAGCCTTTTCAAGTTCTTCAGCCAATTGCTTCAGGGAAATAGCTTCCTTTGCCAGGGGAATGTTGTTGTCCTCTTGAGTAACGAGTTCGTGTATCTGGCTGACATGTTTGTTCATTTGAGCTACGACTGTCTCGTATTCGACGAACAACCGCTTGAACTGCTCCGTTGTCCCTTTCGGAATCAACACCTTGTTATCAGCAGTCAACGAGACTTTCACGTCCTGCCCAAACAAATGTAGAATGGGCTCGAGCGTTCCGATGTAGAAGAACATCCAATCAGGTCTCGGCTTCATATACTTGGTAGCTTTGTCGAACTTGAGCTCTGAAAGATTCGCGGGCACATTGACTTTTGGTTGTGCATCAACCGGCACTTCTTCCCTGGTCGCCTCCAAATACACGTTCACGGCCTGACTTTTGATCTGAATCAAGCACAATCCGATGTCTCTGAGGTCCGTCAATTGAACTACCTCTGAGTTGTTCTCCCAATGGAGCTTGCCCTCAGATTCCTCGGCTGAGAAAGCGGGTTGATTTGCCGCACCGAGAAGCAAGGCCGAAGCAACAATTACGCTCGGGCACAGTCGCAAGAGTCGGGACGAAGTGCCGAAGCGTCTGCGTCCGATTTTGCCTTCCGGTCTGCCACCATGATTGATTCTATTCACCCTTTTATCTCCTCAATCAGTTCTCTCATAGCTCAAAAAAGTCGTCTTGAATATCAGCATGAAGTTTCAACTCACTAAATCTGACGAAGGCAATCAGCCTGCCGTCTCTGTAGGTATCCCATTCCACAGGAAGATTCGTTACGCTGTCGACGAAAACTCTGTTGCACTGCTCACCGCTCTCCAGCTTCACGTCAAGAACTTTCACAGGGTTCTTCCAATCGGGCGCGGTGATACTACCGGTAGTGATGGTGGCAGTCTCGCCTCCGCTTATTCGTTTGCGAAGCTCTTTCCAAAGGCTATGAAAGTCGGAGTCGAGAGCGTTGTGACCGGTCGGGGTCTTAAGAATGGTTGAATTCGGCTCCAGCTTCATGGAGAGAAAGCGCAGAAAGCCCCCTCCAATTCCTTTTATTGTTCCGTCCTTTTGTCGAACGAGGATAGCCCCCTTATGAACAGCCCCGGAGAGAACATCGATTCGAATTCTGTTCTCTTTCTTGAAAGTGATCTTGGCCGTCGAAAATTTGCACTGATTGACAAAAGCTTTCATGTCCGAATTGAACTGATATGCGTCCAACTTGGATGAAATTCCTAGAGCGCTGTCAACGAAACCTTTGGCGTCGGTCCACTGTTTGCCGGCTACCAACTTATCAGTCATCGCCGCATGCGCATCGGCTTCAGGGAATGACGCTGCGTTAGCAGACTGTGCGAAGGAAGTCGTGACGAGAAGGCAGCCAATTGCTGATTTAACTGAGCGGTTCATACAAATGGTAAACCATCCAATTGGAAGTGGAACTAGCGAAGGATAACATATTGAGTTCTTATTGATACGGTCGAGCAATCTGTGCCTGCGGTTCGATTTCACTCCAGTGGATGTGTCGAGCGTTCGACAGTTTCTCCAGTATCGCGTAGTCATGGAGCGCCGCGGATCTGACCGTGCAGATAATCAACGCTCCAGAGATCTCAACCCAGTCCGAACGGTTCGGACCACGAAGAAATCTCAGGAGTTAATTTGAATGTTTAATGCTACCGGACGCAACATAGCCCTGAAACAATCATCAATTTGGCCTCTACTGTCTTCATGATTTGTAAGCCGTGGCGAAACAAGCTTTCTGAAATTTTCCAGAGTCGTCCAGTACGAAGCTACTTATTTGCAACAAATTGCGATTAATCTAGTTCCACAGGGTCAGTTCCTTGTCACCTTAAAGTAACTAGGACCGTTTACTCTGAATAAATAAGCAGATCGCGGAATTGCTCCACTTCAATCGCTTCGCGCTACATTCACGGTGACCTGCGGGGATTACCAATGAGTATCTTTCAAAATCCGGACGATCCAGCAAAACTATGCAGGATTCTAAGAACATTCGTTGAAGAATGGGGACCGGAGAATCTCGTTGTTTTCGTGCCAGATCACTGGCGCTCGTTCACACCGCCAACTCTTGGAAGAGTCAAAGTGGAGTTCGTCCGCGCCAACACTGTTTCGATTCAAGTACATTGCGACGACAGTTGTGTGAGCTATGATTTGGATTTGAGACCGGGGACAGAACCGTATCCGTATCCTTCATCACCGAAATCGTCACATCCCATTAACTCTTAGATTGCTTCCCGATTCGATCGATAAGTGCCTTTAGTCCGCAATGCTCCAAGCCCACTCTGTTCCGAAAAGAGGCGCACTGTCAGCGAGTTTGCATTTTGTCGGTCTCAATTATCTGCAACGGGGACTTTCGACTTTGTTCAGTAGTGTGCCATCACTGGAGAACCGTGGTTCTCGAACTCAGTCGAATGAGCACGCATAGCCTATTTGCGTCCAGGTGATACTGCGACACGCTGCTCGGCAATAACGTTGTAAAAATCCTCACCCTTATCGTTGATTACAATAAAGGCTGGAAAATCCTCGATTTCCACCCGGAACACAGCTTCCATTCCCTGTTCCGCATAGTCGATTGTCTCGACCTTGCGGATTGAGTCTTGCGCTAGCCGCGCGGCTGCACCACCAATGGTACCAAGGTAAAACCCTCCGTACTTTTCGCAAGAATCTTTCACAAGCTTTCCGCGGTTGCCTTTAGCCAGGGTAATCAAACTGGCACCACGCGACATCAAGAGATCAGAATACGAATCCATTCGTCCAGCCGTTGTCGGACCAAACGAACCGGACGCATACCCTGTGGGTGTCTTTGCCGGACCAGCGTAATAGATTGGGTGTTTCTTCGTGTATTCAGGCAGTTCTTCACCACGCTCTAGAGCCTCTTTCCATTTTGCATGGGCAATATCTCGCGCAACAAGGAGTGTACCGCTGAGCATCAATCGTGTGCCGGGAGGCATTCCTGTAAGCTGCGCGATAATCTCCTGCATCGGGCGATCGAGATTTACACGGACGGTGTCACTGCCAAGGTCTTTGGTCTCCACTTCAGGAAGGAACCGTGCCGGGTCGGTTTCCAATTGCTCGAGCCAGATTCCATTGGCGTCGATACGGCCCAGAATTTGCCGGTCCGCGCTGCATGATACGCCGATTCCTATCGGCAAACTGGCACCATGTCTCGGCAGACGAATCACTCTAACGTCATGACAGAAATATTTACCGCCGAACTGCGCACCAATACCGAGTTGGCGAGTAATCTCCAGAATCTCCTTCTCCAGAGCCACATCGCGGAAGGCACGACCACTCTTGTCGCCCTCTTGCGGCAGTGAATCAAGATAGTGACAGCTCGCCAGCTTAACTGTCTTGAGAGTCATCTCGGCGGACAGTCCACCGATAACGACCGCCAGGTGGTAAGGCGGGCAGGCAGAAGTTCCCAGCCCAGCAATCTTTTCCGTGAGCAGCTTTCTCAGCGAATCGGGATTCAACACCGATTTAGTTTCCTGCAGTAAGAAAGTTTTGTTGGCAGAACCACCGCCTTTCGCGATGAAAAGGAAATCGTAGGATTCGCCTGGATCGGAATAAATTTCAATTTGAGCAGGCAGGTTGCTTCCGGTATTGGCTTCCTGGTACATCGAGAGCGGTGCCATTTGGCTGTAACGCAAATTGCACTCGTTGTAAGTTTTCTTGATGCCCTCCTCGATAACCGAAGCATCGTCAGCGTCCGTCCAGACTCTGTCTCCTTTGTGGGCAACCACAATGGCGGTGCCTGTGTCCTGGCACATTGGTAGCGTTCCACCAGCGGCGATACTGGCATTTTTGAGAAGTTCGGTGGCGACGAAACGATCGTTCGATGACGCTTCTTCGTCGGTAAGGATGCCGCGCAGCATCTCCAGGTGTTCGGCGCGCAAGAGGTGAGATACATCAGTGAAAGCGGCCTTCGCCAATGTTGTCAGTGCTTCCGGTTGCACTACCAAAATCTGCTTGCCGTTCCATGTTGTCTGCGACACGTGCTCTTTGCTCAAAAGCCGGTAAGAAGTAGTATCCGTTCCCAGTTTGAAGATACTGCTTACACTGTGCGACATGTTTCCACCTCTCAAATGAAACGCCGTCTCAGGCGGGATTTTAACGGGACCAGTCTGAAGTCTCGACAAGAGTCATTCCACAGGAACCTCTTGAGACCTTGCCAAACAGTATTTTACGGCCGGGGCTGACCCTTCAGAAGCTTTCCAGCGCCCGGCGTTACAAAGTCCTCAAAGAGAACGAACGTCCGAATCAACTGTCGGGATGCCCTTTCACGGTGGTCGTAGTTTCCCCAATGACAAATCCCACCGTCTTTAGATATTTTACATAGTGTGGTCGCGAGGTAATCTAATGGCGGAAAAGATCAGCCAGGACGCTTTAGCAGACAAGAACGCGTCGGCCCGCGAACCGGGCACCGAGGATCGGCTGGCAGATGTTCGCGAAGCGACTTTCGGACCGACCACTAGGGCGGCCAAAGAGGTGCCGGCCACTTATTGCAATCCGATGAATCTGGATTACGCCTATGTGCCGGAGAAACCGTACTCTCTCAACAACAATCATCGATCGACTGCTGATGCATCTGCCATCAATTACAATGGCGACATCCTACTGTTCTCCACCAATCAAGAAGGTTACTGGTCTTCTCGAGATCTGGGCTCATGGCTGTTCATTCCACACAAATTCAAACCGAACGGCACCAACGATCAAGATTGCGCACCGGAGGCATGGCCAACGAGCCATGGTGTTCTGGTCCTTCCCAGCTTCAACGACGACGTCACGATGCCGCTCTACAAAAGCAAAGATCCAGGAAAGGGAATCTGGTCAGAAGCAGTAAAGTCGTTTCCCACACCAGGCTGGGATCCGCAGCTTTTTGAAGATGACGACAAACGCTTGTATCTTTACTGGGGCTCCAGCAACTTCTATCCACTTCGCGGAGTCGAGATCGATCCGCAGAACGGCTTTGCACAAAAGGGAACTCCTGTCGACATGTTGCGGCTGAAACCGAAAGAACACGGATGGGAGCAGTTCGGCCAGGATAATCAGAACGGAGGAATGGATCCATTTATCGAAGGCGCCTGGATGAACAAATTCAACGGGCGGTACTACATGCAGTATGCGGCACCAGGCACCGAATGGAACGTTTATGGAGATGGCGTGTACACGTCTGACAGCCCCCTGGGTCCCTTTGCATATCAAGCACACAATCCCTTTTGTTGGAAGCCTACCGGATATGTGCAAGGCGCCGGGCACGGAAGCACCTTCGCCGACAACCATGGCAATCTCTGGCATGTGGGCTCCATGATCATTGGACGCAAGGATAAATTCGAACGCCGGTTAAGCATGTTTCCCACCGCCGTGGATAAGGACGGAGTCCTGCATAGTGATACTTCATTCGGTGACTATCCACATCGTCTCCCGACTCAGCAACGAGACGCAAGCAATGATTTTACTGGTTGGATGCTGCTTTCGTACAACAAGAAGGCATGGGCATCACAGTCGACATTTGAACCGTCGCAAGCGTTCGATGAAAACGCGAAAACATTTTGGAGCGCCGGAGACGCGAAAGCCGGACAATTCCTCGCAGTCGACTTGGGCACGCCAGCTGAAGTGCATGCAATCCAGGTAAATTTTGCAGATGATGATGCGCATGCCTATGGCAAACAAGTGGGGTTTCATCACAGATACGAGATTTATGAGTCCGGTGATGGAAAAAATTGGAATCTTCTAGTCGATAAAAGCAAGAACGACCGCGATGTACCACACGACTACATCGAACTGGCTGAGCCTGTTAGAACGCAATTTCTCAAAGTCGTCAATGTAGAAATGCCGACAGGCAATTTTGCAGTAGGCGATCTGCGAGTCTTCGGCAAGGCTCCAGGAGCGGTGCCCGAGAACGTCGATGATTTTGCCGTTGGCAGAGATGAGGCAGATCGGCGCAACGCTACACTCAAGTGGAAAGCGGTTCCTGGCGCCTATGCATACAACGTGGCTTTCGGAGTCGAACCGGATAAACTATACAGCTCTCTGCTCGTTCATGGCTCTAACGAGTACACCATGCATTCACTCAACACTGGTTCTCCCTACTACTTCAAAATACAGGCAGTCAGCGAAACCGGCGTCTCCAAATGGTCTGCAATAGAGTCAACAAAATAATCATAGGCGGCGCCGAACCTCCCCTGCCCCGATTGTTAGACTGCCTAGTGCCGGGCGTCGAACGCCGGGGGTTGAGCGCCAACGCCAAATGAGTCCGAGCGCCGGTCGACACCGACATCCGATCCTCGGCCGGTCATCCTACGACTGGACCTCGTGAGAGGTGGTGATATCTTTTTTCATCCTCCACTTGGAATCAGACGATAATCTATCGCTTTCGAATTAATGTAGAATAAAGTCAGCATAGACCCTGCCCTGAAAAAAAGATGATCACAAGCCTCCAGTCCGATCTTCAAGTTTTTTCCCGCCGAACGACAAGACCTTGTGAGAGTTCCGACAACTTGTTTCATTTTCCGCCTTAAATCAGACGATAATCTATCGTTTTCGAAATTATGTAGAAAAAAGTCTGCATAGGCCCTGCTGTCAAAAAAAGATGACTAACGGATAGCTACAGAAATCACACTTTATTCACATGACTTTCTCACAATTGAGGCCTAGAATCCCTCGTACATCGAGGAGCACTTTGAAACCTGTCGTTCCATCGCTCCATCGCCCATCGCAACCCCGCTTACTTTTCCTAAACACATACTATGCTCCAACCAATAGACTATTATCCTGATCCACATCAACATCAGCGAGAGCGGCTAAATCCGTTTCGCGATACCTGCTATTCGAGAGAACTCAGAGTAGTTCGAACTCAGATTCATGACCGCTTCGTTAGGAATCAGCAGGACCGACTGACCGCCTCCAGGCAAGATTCCTTGAATAACTTTCGCGCTCAGCAGAAGTCTGTGACAGAGAGTCCTGACGTAATTCGGCTGGCGGGCAAGAGCGAGATCGAACGAAAGCTTAAATATGAGCTGCAGAGAGCCAAACGGTACAGGCGATGTCTGGCCCTGTTGGTCGTAAAAATTGATAATCAAGATCAACTGGAGAACCAGTTGAGTTCAATGATTCTCGATGACCTTTTCGCAGTATTAGGCGAGATTGCGGTTTCGACCATGAGAGAGATAGACACAGTCGCTCGTCCCTCTCGAGAATTCCTCGCTATCTGCTGCCCTGAAACAGGTCTGGAGAATGCATGTTTTGCGGCAAACAGATTGAGAGAGGCTCTCTATCGACAGTCGGCGAAACCGCTCTTCGGCAGTGCGCGACTAACCGTAAGTATTGGAGTCGCTGTAGCTCCCGAGCACTCAAAAGATGCTGATGGCTTAATCAGGAGTGCAGTAACTGCCTGCCTGGCCGCTGCCGGAAACGGCGGAAACAGGGTTCTGACAGCGACGGATGCCTCCAATTCGACCGCAGAACCGCCAAGACCGGTTGTGGGTCCGCTGCTCTCATAAAACTATTGTTCAAGATTGCTCGATAAACCTCGTCCGATACCAGCGGAATTCATCAAAGTTTTGCCGGCAAGCGGCTGATGCAGGTCGAGTTAAGACCGGCTGTGGGTCCACTGCTCTCATAAGACTATTGTTCAAAATTGCTCGACAAACCTTGTCCGATACCAGCGAAATTCATTCAAAGTCTCGCTGGCAAGCGTCTGATGCGGATGCGGGTCGAGTGAAGACCGGTTGTGGGTCGCTGCTCGCATAAAAGTATCGTTCAAAGTTTGCTAGATACCCTCGTCCGATACGAGCGGAATTCATCAAAGTTTCGCTGGCAAGCGGATGATGCGGGTCGAGTGATGTGAATCTGCTCCTACGATTTCTGCAGCTTCTTGCAGAAATCAGCCACTTCCACCATGCTTCTCAACTTTCCTCGTGCAACCTCATCCGATACCAGCGGATTGTCAGCGAAAGTGGCGAATCCGCAGTCAGCCGTTAGTAGAACCCGGTCGTATCCGAGCAAATCGATAGCCTTTCGTGTTCTAGCAGAAACTTCGTCGCAGCTTTCGATTGACTGGTTCTTCGGGTTGACCACCCCGACCGCGACGCGAATGTTCGTCGGAATGTCAGCCAGGATCCCCAGGTCTCCAGCTCTCTCTGTACAAAATTCCAGAAGTAACGTACCTACTTCCACTCTAGTAAGCACCGGCAGTAGAGGCCGATAGTCTCCTGCAAGAGCTACCGACTCATCGGGAGTCCAATTTCCGCGGCAAATGTGAAGCGCCAGACGTTCGGTTGGCAGCCCGGCTGCAACGGCGTTGATCAGGCTAACCGCGAACTCCAACTCACTGCCTGCGGCACCACTCTCACAGAGCGCACCACACATGAAACTTCTCTTGTTTTTCGCGCCAGTAAATACGACTTCAGTCAAGACCGGCTCGTCGAGCTGCACCAGGCTAACGCCCTCAGAAAGGAGATAGTGGATCTCCTCCCTCAGGATACGAACGATGTCCTTCGCCAGCGCCTCTCTGGTGTCATATACCTCATTGGTAATGCAGTCCATCCACATGATGCGGCTCAACAGGTACGGACCAGGCAGAGCCACTTTCAGCGGTCTATCAGTCAGCTTCTTAAGCAGTGCAACATCCGGCACCAGCGGCTTCGATCTCCCCAAGGGACCAAACACCAGCGGGTGACGCACTTTCTCCGCCGGCACATCGAGCGCGTTGAGTTCTTCTGCGAATTCGTCGGGGTCGTCGACTAGCGGAAGTAGATCTGTTAACGGCACCAGCCTGCAATTATCCAGAAGCCCGCCGACGAAGCTGGCATAATTGTCGCGTCGCTGTTCACCGTCGGTGATGACATCGGCTCCGGCTTCGATTTGCGCAGCGACCGACAGACGGATAGCGTCGGCGGTAGCTTGCTCGAAGTCTTCATCGCCAATGCGACCTTCTATGTGGTCATGGAGAGTGCGGAGCATCCATTTAGGTCGAGGCCAGCTTCCGACGCCCATCACCGAAAGTGGTGGCACCGGCAAAGCAGCAATCGGACGAGGAAACGACTCCGGAATATACACCGGAACAGCTTGTTCCAGAAGGGAGTGGCTCTTCGTGTGCTTCCTCACTGACACGGTCTTCCGATCTTTACTGTCGACGCTATCGCTATTGGTTCCAGTGGTTCCAGCGCCGTTCGGAGTTTGACGGGCAGCAGCTTCGAACGCTCCTTTGCAGATCAGGAAACTTCTTTGCTTGCCAACTTTGGTGTACGAAACAAGTTCGTTTTTCGTCAGCCTGCACCAGGCCGGCAGATCTTCCTCCACAGAAATTTCTGTAGAAAGAATTTCGAGCAACTGACCAGTATTGAGCGGATCTATGTGCTGGCGGATTAAGAGCAACAGCCCGTTGCCACAATCAAGATCTCCGCCGTCGAAGCTTACTTCCGCTACCCATTCATGCTTATCTACAGGCTGCATAAATTGACTCCAAATTCGTGCACTCGCAAGAAAAAGCTCTCAAACCCAGCGAACGTAGTTTGATTGACAGCGAGTTCGAGCTCCTCAGATCGGCAAGACTATCCGTCACCTCAGGTGGTGTCAAGCGTGAAGGTGATGCACTGCACGATCTCGCCACAGCTTCATGAATAATGAGTGATCATGGCGCTAGTAAGTAACGCAGGGAGAGCCACCATCCACGGTGAGAAACTCCACGAGCTTCGCACCGCCTACGATAGTAGCACCATCGATGAGATTTCCTTCGTCAAGTCCTCGTTTTTTGAAGCAAGGAGAGCAAACATACACCTTGCCACCAGCTTTAACAAAGTTCGAGATCAGCTCCGAAAGCGCCGCAAAGCCTTCCTCATGCACGCCATCAGCGTACCCTTTCTCGGCCAGACGAACACCTTCAGTGGAAAGAAAAACCATTGTTTCCTTGTCCGAAGCCGCTGCCGCATTCGCCACTACGAACGCCACCGTCGATTTGTCTGTATCGTTCTTCGCACAGGTAAGGCTTACACAGAACTTGTTTGACATTTTAGTCATACCCCTTTTTTCTTAATGAAATAGTTTGGGTGCTTTGCGTCCACGAGAGTATGACCAGTAAGTTTGCACCAGGCGGGCAGGTCTTCTTTCGCTCCGGAATCGGTCGCGATTACTTTTACGACGTCACCGGCGTTGGCCTCGCGCAGCCTAAACTTGAGCTCCATCACGAGCTCTCCACATCCCATCTCGCCAAAGTCCCACTCGTGTTGCACATCCACGGTCGAATCCTTCGAATCTTCAAATACCGGACCCGAAAGAGTTTATCAGAAAGAAACCGTCATGCAATGTTCTGTTGGTCATCAGCATCGGCATCGGCGTCCAGGTCGGGGTCCGAATAGCCTGAAGGAATGCGCCCGAAGTCTGAAGCTTTCACGTCTCTGACAAACTCCTTGAACTGCGCATCCAGTTCCTCGCCATCATCAATGACGAGCTCCAATCCTTCGGCCACCAGAATGGGACAACCGACAGCGACAGCAAGCGCAATTGCATCTGACGGACGGGCATCGATAAAGCGCTCCGCATCCAGTTCAGAATCATCAGAATCTTTAGTCGTAAGTTTGATGGTCGCTCTATATATGGAATCTTCGAGCTTGTCGATTTCTATGTGCTCCACTTCTGAGTCAAGAGCGTGAATGATATTAAGCAAGAGATCGTGCGTCATCGGTCTGGATACTTTCATCCCGCTCAGAGCGAGACTAATCGCTCTTGCTTCCATTGCCCCGATCCAAATAGGTAAACCCCGTTGCCTGGTTTCGTCATTCAGCACTACTATTGGCTGAGCACTATTAGGGTCTAAGGCGATTCCCGCTACTGACATTTTAATCATGACTCTCTCCTGAGGTGACCCTCGGAACCTCGTTCCTCTTGCCGTTCGCAAAAGGCAACTCAAATCTATGCAGCATTTCCGGCATTTATTCGGGACAGAACGCAATTTCTATGCTTTTCGTCTACTAAAATAGTTATTGCACAGATTTCCGTTTTTGGGGTATTTTCCGGAAAGAAACAATGTTGCGATCAAATCCGCTGTCCGTGCGGCTATCCGGCGTGTTGAGCAGGTCCATTGCGAATTCCTTAACGCCTGACCTGATGAAATCTTGCTGTCGCTCCGTCCAAATCGAAATCTCGCAGCTAAAACTCGATATAGCCGTTCTTCTTTAACCACCACACCATGCCACCAGATACGAAGAACATGACGGCTAAAGTCAGTGGATAACCAAACGGAAAATCAATTTCGGGAATCTGGAAGTTCATTCCATAAATGCCGGCAATCAAGGTTGGTGGCAAGAAAAGCGTGGCAATTACTGTCAGGATCTTTGTGGTTTCATTCGTCCGCAAACCCAATCCGGAAACGTAGACATCCATAATGTCATAAGACATAGCCCTGTAGGTCTCGAAGAGGCGCAAAACTGAAGAGGCCTCCTCCTTGCATTGGATGAACAGATGCCTTCCTTCGTCGGAAATATATTTGCTTCTGCTCCGGCTCAAGTTCTGCGCTACTGTTTCCACGGGCCATACCGTCTTGAGGAAAATCCAGATCATTTGCTGTGCACGGTTGATCATGTTGAGCTCCTCTTTCCCCGGACGACGAATGATTCGGTTTTGTAGAGCCTCCAGTTTGGTGCCACCAACCGACAATACATCGAAGAAACTAACGATGATGCTCTCCACCAGTTCAGCAGCCAGGCAATCCACTGTCAGCTCGGACAGCGCTTCTCCCTGAGCCATAAGGGTATGCACCACATTGGTGAACGCATCGTCGTGACTGAATTGTCGAGTAATTAGAATGCGATCGCCGAGATAGAAGTTGACGATCTCCAAAGCATCGAACTGATCGTTTACGCTGGGACGAATCAACGTCCAGCATAATCCGTTGTAGCTCTCGTCAAGTGTGGGTCGCACATGAGGATTCTTCAAAAACTTGATTTGCTCGTCAGACAGATCTGCGAAACGTCCCAGCGCCTTCCAGAAATCCTGATTGAGAGAGCCTGTAAGCTGTAACCAGATGAACGGTTTCTCGTTTCGCATTTCCTCCAAACGCTCGAAGTCGAAAAAGCCTGATTTTGTAAAACCGTAATCTGCGAGCGTGTAGAGCTGCACTCTCATTTCTACCGTAGGAGGCAGACAGGGTTCCATTTCGAAGGTCTCAACCGAAAACGAGAGACGTCCGTGTTCAAAACTGAGTTCGTTCATATCGCGATAAGAGATACTTGTTTCTTTTCGTGGATTGTCCTACTTCAGCACTAGATTACACGTAGAAGATGCTGGCGATCGCTTGACAACAAAACTGCTTTCACCGAATACACATTCAGACACCAAAGTCTGTGATTTTCTCGCGTCGATGCTAACAATCCTATTCGATTGAGTACCCGAGCCCGATACAGCAATGCGAAAAAATTGCATACCCACATTTCTCGTTCTATTGTTATAACGTACGGCGGTGAATTTCAAGACGGCATCAAGAATTATTCGACACTCAAAATGCCCTGAATAAGCCGTTTTGAACGTATGCACGTTTAATAATTCAATTCAATATATTACGCATATCGAATAACAATCCAAACGTGCTTTGGGCTCCACATGTAGTGCAAATTGTTTCGTTAGAAGGTGCTCATTTTTCAGTATCACAGGCTATATGCGCACTTGCATTCCCTCGTGGATACTACCGAAGCACCGATCGTGCAATGACACCACATGCAAGATCAACTCATTAAAATCTGTTGACATCGCGCGCTAAACATTCATAATGTTGTCATACCGCAGTGCTTGGAAAGGAGTCGCCGATGAAAAGGCGCGGATCAATTCGTGTGATTAAAGATAGACTTGGGCGTTATAAAGTGTTCGAATGTTCCGTATCAACCGAGGGTGTTCCGAAAGGGGCGTCGGTAGATAGTTTGGAAGAAGCGTACGCTTTGTTGCGCAGATGTGGCGTCACCAGAATGCCGGAGATTACCAAAGAGTGGACGCTAGTAACTGCGCCCGCGATTACTGATTCTGTATTCGATATGCATCGTGTGAGACGAGCATATTCCTAGATTAGGACGTGCTGGCTTGTCGGTCGAGCCGGTGTTGATCCCTTGAGTTTCGCTATCAAAGAATCCTGACCGCTTTAAGCGTCGGTTCAAGCTTTGAATTTATCAAACAGATGTTCCAGTCAGGTGCTCGCACTGGGCTGTAGTCTGATGGATAAATATCTTGGTTCGATTGACTGTTGAGTCAGTTCAGGCTTGATAGTTTTACTCACGGTATCACCACCATCGGTATCAGACCAACATGACGGGATAAGCGCGCACTAGTTCCTGTGCGCACACCTTCGACCGAAAGTGGATCCTCAATGTGCTATTGCTGACCATGCAAGAACAGCAACAAAGCATATTCAATCCACTCACCAGAACATCACCAGAACATCACTAGAACATTACTAGAACATTACTGATGACTACAGACTGTTGCCTAATTTTCTAATTTGGCAACCTCTGTGGGCATTAGTTGCGTGCTGTTTTCATATGCCGGCATTTGCTAGAATTGGCGCATAAAAGGGCGCTCCAGTTCCACATCGCCGACAGAGAATTGATAACGCATGCGTATTCTCATCGTTGAAGACAATCCCAGATGGCTGGACTCCCTTCGAGTCGCGATGGAGAGCCGCGGCTTGCAAGTAGAAGGGGCCTCGAATCTCGAGATTGCATCGAGTTTGCTCGCCAGAAAATATTTCGATGTTGTATTGCTCAATCCTTCATTGGCTGACAGCTCAGGCATCGAAACCTTTTACCAGATTCGATATCTGGCTAAGGACATTCCAATTGTAGTGTTCGTCAACATGAGCGAGCAGGACCTGGCTCTTGCTGCTGTCGAACATGGTGCTCACGGCTATGTCATCAAAGGCGTAGCGTCGGATGAAGCCGTTTACAAGCTTCTTCAATTTGCAGTACGTCGGCACTCAATAGAGCGGGCGCTCAAGTTGAGTGAGAAGCGTTTGCGAGTGATTCTGGAGAACTCATACGATGCGTTTATCTCGACAGACTCATCCTGGCGCATAACAGATTGGAACCGACAGGCGGAGATCACGTTCGGCTGGCCTAAGGCGGACATGATCGGACGCAAATTGTCGACCATCGTGCCGACGCACTTCCGCCGTCAGTACTCTCGTCGAGTCGAGGCCTTTTTCGAGGACACCGGACAGCAACGGTTGAGAGCATCCTTCGAATTCGCAGCAGTGCACCAAGACGGGCGTGAGTTTCCAATCGAGATCGGTATCTTTAAAATTGTGGAAGACGAGGACTACCTGTTCTGCGCTTTCGTCAAAGATATTTCGGAGCGAAAACGGCTCAATGAAGAGCTCGAACGTCAGGTTGACGAGCGCACCGAAGAACTGACCCGCAGCAACGAAGAGTTGCGACAGTTCGCCAAAGTGGCTTCCCATGACCTTCAAGAGCCTCTTAGAGCTGTTCAAGGCTTTGCCAACCTTCTGGCTGAAAACACCAAGGGCACG
>CAYTDR010000003.1:0-30852 GCA_964436185.1 uncultured Candidatus Obscuribacterales bacterium
ATTGCAGTTCTTTTGATCAATATGCCGTTGACCAAGGAGAACTTGAGCACGCTAGATAAGAAGGCACATGAAACGTACATTGCCACAATCTATCGCGCGGCCAAAGAGTCTGGCGCGACTCTTTTAGATATTGGCGTAACAGGGAAGTATCCGACGAACGATTTCGAAGACTGCTGCCATTTGAATCGAATTGGCGGCGAGAAGCTATTCGCGGAAATTGTCGATAGAATAGTGAAAGACGAGCACCTTATGGTGGCTCTTTCGCCTGACAGTACACGACCTCGCCCGTCAAACAGCGATGCTTCGTTGCTCACCAAAGGTAACCGCGATAAATTGCTTTAGAGTGTGTGTCACTGGAAGTCAGAGTTTATTGAGCAAATCAATTATCAATCTGACGCATTTGAGACACTTTTCGCCTGACTCATCCATCCGATAAATGCTTAAGAACGTGTGTCACCGGGGCTCCGAGCTATTTGCGCACCAATAACGAACAATTATCAATCCGGACACACTTGTGTCACTTATAACTAAATATTAATTGCAACGATTTAAGGTGATCGCACCGACATAGGTTACTCTAAAATCTAGATCTCATCGTCCAGCATGACGTGGGTTCGTCCGGACGACGCGAGAGCATCGAGACATGAAGTTATCAGTTGTAACTGCTCATAGCTCCTTTTAAAACGATGCGAAGCACAGGTTGAAGCGACAAGAAGTGGTTTCGTCACCAACCTCAATAACCCCCAGAGAGCGACTGGCTATCCTCAGAAATGTACAAAAGTACAGATCAAACCACTCCGAGGCGGTCCAAATCCTTATTGCCATAAAGGTCATTCATGCGTAAAACAACTAAAGTTCAGGGAACTAAAATTGCCCAGGCTGCAAAGAATTTGAACGTAACGTCGGTGACGATTCGACGATACATCAGCGAATTTAATATCGAGACTACGACTGACGAAAACGGTATAAAAGTACTTCCTAAGAAAGCTATGGACGAATTGAAAGAAGTCCGTCGGCTTAAAGAGGAAGGTTACACCAACCCGAAAGTCCTCGAGTATCTCGAAGAGACAAGAAAAAGAGAAACCAAAAAACCTCGCGTAATCAAGTCTCGATCGGCGGAAGACGAAGCCGATGAGCCGGAATTCGAAGAGAAGGAAAGCGAAGAGGAAGAGGAAGAAGAGGAGGAGGAGGAAGAAACCAAGGCTCCTCCCAGAGTACGCCGTAAAGTAGAGCCAGCCACAACGACGGTTCGCAAACGCACCACTGGTAAAACAAAACCAGCAGAAGTCGAAGAACCTGAAGAAGAAGCACCTGCTGCCACGAAGAAGATCGCCAGACGGATCACCACTGGTCGAGTCGAAGAGACTGATGAGCAGGAAGAGGATTCAGAGAATGCTGATGAATCATCAGAGGATGATTCCGACTCCTCAGCATCCGGTGACTCCAAGCCGAAACATTCACTGACTTGCCAAACATGCGGCAAATCGTTCGAGCATATGAATCCTCGCTTGAGAGACTGCCTGGACTGCTACCGGGCTAAACGCAAAGAGAGAAGACGTGGTGGAGATAGACATAAGAATGTCATCCAGCACCCTCTCGCACAGCAAGTAGCCAGCAAGATGGCGACCAGTGCGCAGAACCGCGAACAGCAGCAACAAGCACCCGCTGCTGCAACAACAACAACAACCACAACCACAGTCGTCGCCAGGCAGCGACCTGAGCCACAACCGCAGCCACAGATTCAAGCAGCGCATTCACATTCGTATGCCACTGCAACGCAACCAATCATCGGTGGATTGAAGACGAAAGTTCGCAGCTATAGAAAAGCGATTGAAGAAACTCGTCAAATCACGGGTTCACTCAAACGCCGCCTGGAGCGCCCCGACCTGCCAGAAGGCGAGCGTCGCTGGCTTGAGCAGATTTATGCATATCAGCTAATTTTGCACCAGGGATGGCGCCACCTTTCCGACTACAAAGCAACAACCCAACAACAAGCCAAACTCGAAGAAAAGAAATAAACGGACTCCGCTCCCATCGCGTTGCGGAATCTATATATTGCTGCTCAACCGGGCTCTGTCTTGTCACGAATACCGAAGAATGCCCCTTGCTAAGACGGGCAGATTGCTTGCGCTCCAGGTATCGTGATAATTCGAGTTAACTCATGGATGAAATTCGTCGTGTTAAAAGCCCGCGCTTTTCCCGACGCATTGCAGCGTATCTTTTCATAGATACAAGTCGTGTCGATTCCGGTTAGCCACCAAAACCAAAGCCACCTTCGCGATCGATGGAATTGACATCCAGCGTCCTCGCCCGTGAAAGCCACTGGCTGCGCGACACTTTGAGGGCAGTTGCCCAATGTATATCGATACGTTTCAAAGCAAAGGTTGCGTACGACTAGAACGACTAGAACGGTTCGTCGCCGGAAGTTGGTGCTGGGGCGCTGTTCTGTGAATATGAGTTCAACGGCGTGTCGAAAATCTTGTTTGGATCCTCACCGAATCCGGCTCCGCCATTAGACATCTGATTCGCCTGATTGGCATAGCTGCCCTGCGGAGGCTGCTGGGCAACCTGTCCGGAGTATCCGGAATAGCCCGATTCCGAGGCTAGCCCAGGAGTGTTGCCAGACTGAAATCCTTGCGCTGCTCCCTGCTGGGGCAACTGAAATATTTGCTGCGCCGACGGAAACCCTTGCTGCGGCGGCTGTAATCTTTGTTGCGGCGGAAATCCCTGCTGCGCAGCCTGAAATCCCTGCTGCGCTGGTTCGAATCCCTGCGGCGGTGCCACCAGAGGCGGGGCAGGAAATTGCCTGTACATTGAACCCGGCGGTTCAGAATTGACAAGCCCAGGCACGCCTGAAGAGGAAACTTGCGACGGCGGCATTCCGCCAAAATTGCTGCGACCGTTCTGCGGTGTCCAGCCGCCAGATCCGTCCATCTGACCAGGCACCAAACCAGGTGCGTTGCCCACAGGCGCGCTCAGATCCTTCAAATCAAGGCGTCTATTAACCTTGATTGCAAGCGGGGTACCTTCTTTCAATCGTAGATCCTTGCCCCTCATTCTTCTTGAATGAACGGATCCGATACCCGAAGCAAACGACCCGAACATCCCCTTGACGGACTTGCCATAATCGCTTCCACCGAAGCCTGCGAACTTGACTTCCGGTTCTTTCTCCTGGTCATGTGCAGGATTATGGTCTATGACTCCGTGGAATCGCATGTTCCGACCATCAGGAAATACCAGTGTTTGAAGATTAACGGTCAATCTGCCCGGGAGACCATTTCTCTGTCCAGCAGCAGGAAATGCATCAACTACTGCACCAAGAATTCGCGATCCGGGAGGAATCAGCTCTCTACCGTCTTTGTTTAAACCATCTTCCAGTATTACGGCAAAGACGTCTCCACGCTTATTCTTCTCTGATGCAACCGTGGCTTCGAGAGTACCGGTTAGAACTGTTCCAGCAGGAATCATATTGGCCATGATCTGGCTGAATGCCTCAGGCGTAATACCTCCCGGAAGTGATACCGTTCCCGGTGCGGGAGGAGTCAGCGGCATGCCGGGCTGGGTCAGTTCCGAAAGACCAGTCGATTGCGCGAGCCCAGGCACGGCAGGGTCTGATTGCTGTTTCTGGAGGAATTGGCCGCCAAAGCGCCAATTACCAGCCTGTGGCGAACCCTGAGCCAAAACAGGAAGTACAGAGTCGCTCGAGAGCAGCAACAGACAGAAAAAAATTCGGGCAAGCGAAACTGAGTATGGGCTCATCTGCTCTAAAGTATCCTTTGATACGGCTTGATCTAATGGATGATCTTAGGTTCAATTAAAATTGCTGCCTATGTGAAGATTACGAACAGCGCATGTTCGTTTAATCGACTCGTTACATGCTAAAATCACCTTTTCGTCTAAATGCCGAAGCGAGTTTATTCTGGCTCGATTGCGGCATCAAGCGAGTGTATTACCCCTTGCCTGCCCTTCAGGGCAGGACATAACTGACCGGAAGGGAAGAAAGTGCCAGAACCAAAATTAAGAACATACGAAACCGTATACATTATTCGCCCGAACCTCGATGAAGAAGGCGTAGATAGAACAGTTCAAGCCGTCGAAGATCTGATCAAAAACAACAGCGGTGAGATCGTGTCCACCGAGAAGAAAGGCAGAAAGCGGCTTGCCTACGAAGTGAAGAAGATGCGCGATGGTTATTACGTCAATACCATATTCAAAGCTCCTCCTACCGCCATTACTCCACTCAAGCGAATGATGTCACTCTCCGAAGACGTAATTCGAGAACTAATCATCACACTACCTAAAGAAGCTCTCAATGCTCCTGCTCCATCGACTTCCACACTCACAGTTGGTTAATCCCAGCAAACGGACTGATGCAGTCCAAAGACACGGAACAAGAAGTTAGCAAAAAAGCAGGTCCACTATGAGTATCAGCAAAGTAGTCATATCGGGTCGAGTAATCAAAAGCCCCGAAAAAAGATTCACCCCCAACACTAATGTAGCGGTTACTGAGTTCGCTATTTCTGTCGAGTCTCAGCCGAGACAAGATGGAACGCGCGAATCTACTGCAGTCAAGGTCATCGCCTGGAGAGATCTGGCAGAGAAAGTTGCCAGTGAGATCTCAAAAGGAGACATGGTCGCAGTAGACGGACGGCTACAAATCAACCAGTACTCGAATGCTGAAGGTCAGAAAAAACGGAGCGCAGAGATAGATGCGGTTTCCGTGGAAAATCTGAGTCACCTCATGCAAGGGTCGGATGATAGCCAGTCCGGCGTTCAAAAGACACCGGTACGTGCTGGGGTCGCAGCGTCATCAGCACCAGATGACTATGACGCAATCTTCGCTTCCGATGACGAAATTCCGTTCTAACGAGAAGCGCCCCGTTTAGTTGAGCGAACAGCTCAACAGTCAAAATTTTTAAAAGGAGAATTTGGAAATGGTACGTATGCACGAAGGGCCGCCTAGAAGACGGAAGACCTGCAACTTCTGCGCAGACAGAATTGAGTACATCGACTTCAAAGACCCGACGAGACTGAAAAAGTACATTACTGAAAGAGGCAAAATTTTGCCCAGACGTATCTCTGGAAATTGCGCCCATCATCAGCGTCATCTCACGATCGCCATTAAACGCGCCCGAGACATCGCGCTCATGCCATACATGGCCGAGGGCTAAATCCAAACACTGCCGGTTCCACTAGGCTTTCCTGGCGGAACCGACAGAATCGGTGGTTTATAAATCAAGCGTGGACACACGTCGCGCGTCATATCATTCATAGCTAGCCAGCTCAGATCGACCACGATTTCACACAGTGGTTCTCGTTGAGCTGGCATGCTTGTTTTCAGCATGATCGAGGCAGAATGCTCCAATCAGTCATGCTTGCTTTAGAACCGGCAAAAAACATCCTTCGCGGAGAGCTGGCCACTCGAAGTCACATCTTGGAAACATATTTTCGCTAATATCAAAACTTAAGAATGAGCAAAATCTTGTTTGCCACTTCAACTTAGGAATTAATGGAAGACTTAGGCTTCGTTCCCCCGCTAACCGATTCTTCTAATACTGGCGCTGACAACGCTGGCTCTCAACTGTCGTTCGGCTCCATTTTCTCCGATTCTCCAATCGGCCCAACTGTTAACGACCAGACAACCAGTGACACCTCAACACCGCCTGCACCGTTCGAAAGTGGAACGCAAACTAAGCCGTTAAGAGCCGACACATCGGCGACCGCCAATCTTGGCGACCTGACCATACTGGACGATTATGGACTTGCGCTTACAGAAGACAACGATGCTGGGCTAGGACGAAGTCAAGAAGGAACAAGTCCCCAGGGCGCTGCTTCCGCCAGCCCAGAACCTGGTTTCTTAACCTTCTCGGATCCTTTTGCCGGCTTCAACTCTGCAACCGGATTTTTGGATGATGGACCGTCAACGAAAGGATGACGTACTTACATTCGTTACGCTTTCGAAAAATGACACAACCATCCAAACCAGCTCGCAGCCCGTAGTTCGTTTAAATGCCGACACCATGACAACAACAATACTAAATACGCCTTGCCAGGTGGTTGCACTAATGTGGACTCATTCTCAGAGGATATTGTAAGATCTTCATACGCGCCGAAGTGGTGAAATGGCAAACACGCTACGTTCAGGGCGTAGTGAGCTTAAACGCTCTTGTGGGTTCAAGTCCCACCTTCGGCATAGTTATAGTTGCAAATAGAGAGGTACCATTTGACTCCACCCCCCGACAATCGCCGTCAAGAACCAAAACGAGAATTACCGCTCTTGAATGAACGGATTCGGGTTAGAGAAGTGAGGCTTATCGATGAGGAGGGTGGTCAGGTTGGCATTGTGCCAACCCGACAGGCAGTCGGAATGGCCAAAGAAAAAGGTTTGGACCTGTTTCTGGTTCAGCCTGACGCGAACCCGCCTGTAGCCAAGATCATGGATTATGGGCGCTACAAGTTCGAGCAAGATAAAAAGAATCGAGAAGCGCGGAAAAAGCAGCATCAAGCCGATGTAAAAGAGATCAAGATGCGCTACAAGATTGAGGATCATGACTACCAAGTTAAGCTGCGTAAAGCACAAGAGTTCCTCACTCATGGCGACAAGATCAAAGTAGTCACAATGCTGCGTGGTAGAGAACTTCAGCACAGTGACATGGCTATGGACCTAATGAATAAGTTCTTCGAAGAGCTTAAAGAAATTGGAACTATGGACAGAGAGCCAAAAGTTGAAGGCAGGAATGTTATTATGATTCTTTCGCCGCTCGGCAAGAGATAGGCGAAATTTATGTCGTGTTGAGAATTCCTGTAACAAGCAGGTAGGTATACAATGCCGAAAATGAAAACAAACAAAGCCGCTCGCCGGCGCTTCAAAATTACTGGCACAGGCAAAATCCTGCGTCGGCAATCAGGCACAAGACACATCAACGAATGGATGTCGGCCAACGTGAAGCGTAACCTCCGTGGTTGGGCAGCACTAGATAAAGACAACAAAAAACAAGTCCTTCTCATGTTCCCATACAGGAAGTACTTGTAAATCGAGCCTCGCTCGATAGCCGTTTGGCCTAAGGGACTCTCCTCCCCGATGGCTGGCGCAAGTTCAATTCACCTCTAGTCTTCAAGTAGGAGATGACAAATGAGAGTAAAACGAGGCAACGTCCTCCAGAATCGACACAAGAAGATTCTAAAATACGCCAAAGGTTTCCGCGGCTCGCATTCCAGGCTATTCACAGCAGCCAACCAAACAGTCATGAAGGCATGGAGAAATGCTTTCAGAGACAGAAGAAAACGGAAAAGAGATTACCGTCGGCTGTGGATCACCCGAATCAACGCAGCCTGCAAAATGCACGGAACCAACTACAGCCGTTTCATCAACGGACTGGCCAAGGCAGAGATCGAAGTTAATCGCAAGATGCTCAGTGAGCTCGCGGTGAACAACAAAGAAGCTTTCGCCAAATTGGTCGAACTAGCCAAGTAACTTTAAAACTGAAAAACGCTTTGCTGCCGAGCCTTGCTCCTCGATTGGAGTGATGCACCGTTGATTGCGCTTCCAGCCCGCTCGACGGTGCCTGGTTACCCCCAGCAACTCGACATCGTGACACGAAGGCGAAGCCCGTGTGCGACTTGCCTCTTCGATAACAGTTCGACAGAGTGCCATGGCAGAACATGCTTCAGCAAGCGTTGATTCGATGTGTGGAGTCTGGCTGACAATAGCGGGCAGAGTCACGACGCAGGTGTGCGTGCATCCAACTCGTGCCAATTCGACGTGACTCTCGCAAACAACATTCTCACAAAGTTACGACGCAAACGCGCGTGCATTCAGCTCGTGCCAATTGGAGTCGTTCTCGCAAACAACAATCTCACAGAGTTACGACGCAAACGAGACGAATTAGGCTTCCAGTCGGGTTTACACGCGTGTGCTGTCGACCGTTTCCGACAGCGCACCGCCAGCCTCTGCACACAGCCCTGTTAGTCGGCTGCTCCGCAAGAGCCACAAGTGGGTAGGAAACTCCCGAAAACAACATTCAACCTGTATAATCGGATTGTGTAAGGCCCTTATTTTTCAACTGCTTGTTTCATTTAACCCGATGTAACCAGTCAGTGTGACCCCTTCAATTCCGCCACCGAGCCGTTGATTCCTGTTTTCTGCAAAGCCGCCTGTCAAGCCAGCTGCTCATAACAAATTTGGTTCACTGACAATCTACCGGGATGCTTCGAATCGGACACCAAAGTGAGTCCGCGTCTTGTTTGAACATCGAGCAAATTTTTGTCCATCCAGGTGATCATCTAAGAGAGGTGACAACATGACTACCGAAACCAAACTTATGGTCCCGGAAATCGAAATGAAGACCTTCATAAACGCATCACCGGAGCGTGTTTTCGAGTGCATCTCAACGGCTGGAGGTTGGGATTCTTGGTTTACTCAGGGGACGGAACTTGACCCCAGACCAGGCGGTCATCTCATGTTCCGATGGAAAGAGTTCGGAGCCACCAGAACCAAGCTCGAGATGAAGTGCACCATTGTCGATATCATCCCGGAAAGAAAATTTATATTCCAATGGAGTCCGAGCGGATCGAAAACATCAGTTACCCTTTCGGTTGAGAAACGCGGCGACGGCTGCATCATAACCGCCAGCGAGAAAGGCTACGAACTCAATGAGAAGAGCCTATGGCAGTTCATGGACTGTTCTACGGGTTGGGGGGAAGCGTTGACGCTCTTGAAATTCTACATCGAGCATGGAATCACCTACGGTGCCGTGCCAGATGAGTAGTACCTGAACTACAACTTTCTTCCGTTTCGCGATATCACGATATCAAGCTCAAGAAAATACTTCCTTGGAATAGGCACGCCATCAAAATTGATCGAGATGCGTTTTGCGTCCAAGCTGAACATTTAATTGTGGCAGCGATTTTTTCAGCAAAGCGACTCCTTGTTCTGTTACTGAGGTGTTCTTCACATCGAGCAGCGCAAGGTTTTTCATGTTCGACAATTCTAGTATGAGATCATCACTCAAATTCGTATCATTGAGGTGGAGCTCTTGTATTTTCGGCAGTCGAGAGATGGCTTGAACATCAACTCTCGTCAATTCGCAATCAGTAACCAACAAATTCAATCCACGCTTCCAAGCGTGCATGTTCGGTAATAGACCAGAAACCTTGCAGCCCTTAAACTGGATGACTATAAGCTCAGGCATCTTCGCAAGAGATTTGATGTCCTCAGCATTCAATTCAAATCCCTTTAGCACGAGCTGATTTAACGTTTTTATTCCAGCGATTGCCTGGATCTGACCAGCAGGCACCTTCCCTGGTGCCACCTCCAGAGCAATCAGATGACTCTGGTGTAGCTGTTCTAGCCCGACTTTTGTCAGTTCACCACAATCAAGCATTGACAAGAGTTTGATATGCTCGTTCTCACCTAAGAACTTGAGCATCGAATCGGTCACAGGCATGAACTTGATTGTGAATTTTTCCGATGGGATTGCTAAGAAAGGTCTGAACCCTAGATCGGTTGGTCCTTTAACACTTTCCAGCATGACAGCTTTTCGGTCCATACAAGATGCTACCTCAGCCTGCAGTTGAGTATCCGTCACCGTTCCGTAAACCCTGCAAGTGGGAATCTTCAACTTATTCGGGCTACCAGGCACGGAAAACTTCTCCACGAACTTTTGAACACCGTTGGGATGGATTCCCTTCTGGAATAAAGCAACTTCTTCAAATCGCTCCGGAGCATCTTTGACCTTCGCAGCATCTTTCATCAGCCTATGTTCTGGAAAATCTGCTTTCGGAGGGTTGATTAGTGGTATCAGACAAAATCCCCCCACTCCGACAAGCACAAACACGATTGCAACAATGAGAATTATTTTGCTGTCTTTTTTTAGCAGAAGCTTTGTTTCTTCGCTCTTCCGTTGAATGTCGAGAACCCGCTGTTCCCAAAATCCTACGACTGGAGGTTCAGCTCGTGCATACAACAACGATGTAAGGCTATCAAGCTCCTCCAGCACCTCATCCATGTTTTGGAATCGTTGATCCGGATCCTTCGATAGAAACTTTCCGACGAACGCCTCGATTTCTTCGTCTACGTCTTGATCTAATCGTTCCGACAGAGATGGTGGCAGTTTGCTCACGTGAGCCATCATTGTCTGAACTGGTGTTTGTTCGAGAAACGGTGGTCGCCCGGCGAGCAACTCGAAGAAAAGGCATCCCAAGCTGTAAATGTCGGACCTTACATCAACTTCTCTGCCCTGCACGGACTCAGGACTTATATATGGAGGTGAGCCAAGAGCCGCACCAGTCGAGGTGAGACTCTGATTCTTGTTGGTCTGCTTTGCCAGACCGAAGTCGACAAGCTTGACACTCTCCTCGGTGGACTTGCCTGAGGCGACCATGACGTTGCTCGGTTTGATATCCCTGTGCAGAATGCTGTAGAAATGCGCATGTTTGAGTCCATGGCATATTTGTTCAAAGATTGGCTGAGCATCGAAGTACGAAAATGGACCATTCTTTTTGATCGCTCTGGTCAGACTATCGCCCTTTATGTATTCCATTACCAGAAATAACTGACCGTCGTCATCCTGGCCAAAATCCCACACCCGTGAAACGTTCGGATGATCGAGTTGAGCAAGGGACTTTGCCTCTGCATGAAAGCGCAACACCACCTGTGCAGTGACATCTTCTAGAAGAAGCTTGATTGCTACCTCTCGATTGAGCTCAAGGTCCCAGCCTCGATAGACCTGACCCATGCCACCTTCGCCTAGTTTGCCATCGATACGGTAGCGGTTCTTGATTCTGTCACCAAGATTCATGCTGGACTTCCCATATTTTGGTAGACATTTTCAATTCTAACGGCTGGACCTGAGTCAGTCGATGCGGACTGACTCATTATCGCGCACAACGGTCCATTTTCGCCTGACTGCCGATTGTTTTCGGGTGAACTCGCGCAACTAACAGATTCCGAATCTGATACCAGATTCGCTCACGACAAAATGCATTTTTACAGTGCTGCATTTCTACAGTCATGCACTAAAACAGGCTGCCTGTAAGGCATTTTGCTAATTGCGTGTTTACGAAATAATCCCTGTGTGATGATACCTGGGTAACGTCGAACGCAATCGCCTATTATCTCAGTGGTGCGACGGCCCTACTCCGGGACCAACATACGAGAAGACCTGCGAGATTATCGCAGAGTGCTGATGCAGAGTCGTTTTCCGTAGAACGTCATCAGACCTTCCCCCGCATTTGTCGACGGAGTAACGAGGAGAATAGTCAACGAGACTCTTTGCGAACCTGTGGTATCACTTAAGCAGAACTATAGAGTTACGAGGGTGTCGTTTTATTTGGTCGGATGGCTGTTTAAGCTGAACAAGACTCGATCACGTCTTGCTCGAAGGTTGTCACGTGCCCGATCGAATCAATACATTCAATGAACTGCGGGAAAGCCCCCGCTGATTCCTGGAAAGGCGAAGAAAGAAGATAGAGACCCAAGTTGTTCAATTTCGGCAGTACAAGAACAAGAGGAAGACAAAATGAGCGATAGTCTGTTTGAAAGCATTCACAGTGGTGTCACCAGTGCAAATGACGGAATTGCGAATTTCGTCAGGTCGATTAACGGCGACTTGGAAGAAGAGGATGATGATTATGAGGATGATGAAGAAGGTGGTGGAGAAGAGACCGAGTCATGTGAAGTTGAGAACGAGGACGGTGTAGGAAAAGATCCCAACGGCTCGCTACAGTATTCTTTTCCTGATGCTCCGAGTGCCACCTCCATATACAATCCACGATCTGACGCCAGCACTGTCAGAGCCCAAATGACCCCGCCGAATGTAAATGTAGTCGAGCAAAACATTGCCAACACTAGAGCCGACATCAACAACAATATGACGGACAGTCAGCGTAACTTGATGCGCGGCACGGTGGACACCCCCAACACACTTCCCGCCGGCAGAACAACCACGCCAAGCTCGCCACGAACCGATCAGAATTCTCCCAACACAAGATCTGACCTCAATGCAATGTCGGCAGAACAGCGTCAGGAACTGCTTCAAAGCCTACTGGATGGCAGCAGAAACAATTCCGCGGACAGAACTGCAGCAGACAGAGCCCAAAACATCGAGCGAACGCAACGGGCTGAGGGACGTGCAGGGCGCGACAGAGTTCAGTACATTGACTCCACCCGAGATTTTCAGACCCTCAATACTGGTGACCGGTTAGTTAGGACTACGCAAGGCGAAGTCCTGATCATGCCAGCCGCGCCAGGCGAACAAAGCGGTTCGCTTTATGTTCGTCGAGATGGTTCATATGATTTGCAGACCTCTCAGTCAGTCCAGGTTACGCCAAATCGGGACGGTTCTACTACAATGAGATTCGCCAATGGCGATACCGTAACGTTTGCACAAGGACGCATCACGGCAGTCCAAAGAGGCGGAATGAGCTCCGTCACCCCGCCTGATTTTAACCGTAGACAAGAAGCACCACCAAGGACTCCTCCAGCAGCAGCACATCCGCCGGCAGAAAGACCTCCGTCACGATGACAGCGCGAAAGCAGGAAGACTGCACTTCCGATAGATTAGTACTTCCTTCTCGCACAAACAAAACACAGAGGCAGGCCAACATCCCTGCCTCTGTGTTTAAGAATTTAGAACAAAGTGGAAACCGCTGCGCGCTTTAAATCATCTCGAATACCAGGCGCGAAGCCTACCGGAGTCAATTTTCCATGTGCCGTCTTCAGGCACCATTCTGTAGATTACATAGGACGGCATCCGACCCATAAGCCGACCTAGCGCGATGACATCCATACAGCCGCCTGGACCTTTTTGCACTCTGTCGACATGCCACTCAACTAGATAACATTCGGCGCGCAACGACAGGGCGGCCTTGTAACTCACCTGGGGACCCAACTTCGTAGCAGGTTGAATCAGCTTAGTGCAAAAAGCCCTGGAATAGTACGGTGCAATTGATTGTAGCGAGGAAACGTTTTTCAGGCTTTGATAGAATTTGGTCAGCCAACCTTTGAAGTATTGGGGCGTAGGTTTCGGAGAGGCTTTTGGAGCAGCCGGTTTGCTTGGTGGCGTACTGGTACCAGCCATAGCGAGCTGCTTACTTTTCTCCTCGATGGTTTCCGTAACAGGCTTTTCTTCTTGCGCGACGGTCTCTGCTAAATCCTCAGAGCTGGGCTTGTCATTTTTGGTATCGCTGGCGGAGGCAGTCTCAGCAGGGGGAGTCTTGTCCACCTGCGAATCGATATCCGGCACTGTCACATCTTTAGACGCTAATGCCGAACCGAACGACTTCTCCTCCTTGTCGTCCTTCCCATTGTCTTGAGGAGCTGTCTTGGCAGGAGTCTCAGCCACTTCTTTCGGGGCATCAGCAAATGACTGAATCGCTTCCTTGAAGTCATCCACTATCGGTTGCGCTGTATCCGAGGGATAGAGGAACGTGCCATACAGATGCGTACGCTCGTTTTTGGAGTAAGGCGCCATCACAATCGAAGTATAAAGAGTCTCGTGGGTCAAGAGTGGAAGCACGGCTCCGCCCTCATACTCTCCGTCTTTGACCGCCAGGTCTACAACAATCCCACCAGTACCGGGCACTTGAATCTCCCTGCTGCCACCACCCACCGATAGCTTGCGTGCTTTAAAGTCGAGATGAATGGAGTCGCTCGTGGTTTTGACGCTGGAGCGGGGGAAATATCGTTTGGCCAACTCATCGATTTTTGTGTAGGTTCTTGCCAGGCTCGGGCTTCCAAAAGATTGCTTTTTCTCGTCCTTCGCAGCAGCATGTTGGGAGTAAAAGCCGTTCGAACAGATCAAGACAACTATGGCAACCCGGCATAGGACTAGCTTCAATCCGATCATCGCCCCCTCATTCTTTTTTGTCAGCTGACTACTTTACTACCACGCTTAGAGTGTTTCGAATCGCGGCATATAAACGTACATACCAAGCATGCCGTAATCTTGCGCGAATTGCACAACGCATTTGGTCGAGAGCCAGCGAAACGCGAGGCGGCGCAATGCGGATCTGAGGTCCAGTTCGCTGAGAAAAAAAATGACACGGAACGGTAAGGTCAGTTTGTTTCGCTTCTCTCCGGCACCAACAAAAAGCAACGCGAGTTTCGCATAGTCAGGGGTTTTTCTGCGCTGAAGCGAGCAAGATAAGTGTCAGAACAGGTGAACGACGTCGGCGAATTCAGTACCATGGACGGTGCCAGACTAGATGTGAGCAATCGAATAGATACGTCAGGATCCATTTGGAAGTATTCGCGGACAATGTAGAGATACGGTCTGTCCACTACATATGAGCCGATGAAACTCTCCCACTCTTCTCGGGACATGGCTGCCCCAATTCGAATTCCCGCTCCACCCTCAAGGTAGCGGTGAGAAAGGACACACTTCTCTTGTTGCTGAAGGGCCCATGCTATCGCCCCCTCATCGAACTCTTCCGGACTGTCCTCCCGCCAGCAAGGAAGCGCTCCTGCAAGCGGAAATTCGAGCTTCTCGTCGAAGAAAAATTTGGCCAGCTCAGGCAAGAATTCATAGAGCGCTTTGTCGTTGACTATGTCACTGGCAGGTGAGTTGCACAAGAACATCTGACCATCGAAATAGCGCTGCGCAAGCCCGTTCCAGCGGAGCAGTTCGTAGAGCTCGATGCCCTCTTGATTGAAACGCTCCCAGGCCGGATATGCGGGATCAAGCTGATATAGAGGCACTTGATTGAATATGAACAACGGAACATCTTGATTCCTGTCCCGAAATTCATCTCCACTTCCATCGAGGTCGTCAAACAGCACATAATCAGCATTCATATTTTCAGCCAGCCGCTTCCAGTTGGCGCCGGCATTCTCCAAATACGCCCAACCGTCGATGACCAGACGTTTTGGTTCCTGTCCCAGAGCCTGGGCGAACAGATCGAGAGCTTGTCCCAGCATCTGTTGTCGTCGACGCGGGTATTCTTCCTGCAGAAGATTTCGATTCTGGAAAACAGGTGCAAACTCCTGTTGAAACGACCGATTGAGATCTTCCAAGACGTGCGGATATGGAGCGGAATAACGCACCTGGAACTCAGACATCATCAGCTCTTTTCCGCTGACCATGATATCTATGGCAGTCTCCAGAAACAGTGGATGATTGAGAACGTTTTGATAGATGTTTTTATCGAAAATCTGCGTATAGTTGTGCAGCGAAGTCTGAAGTACAGAACGCAATCGAGATGCTCTCTGCGCGGGCATGGACTCGAACAAGCGTTGCAATTCCGGCCCGTCGCAACTTTCTCGAACCAGCAGTTTCAGCAACTCGATAATGGTGAGAGTCCAAGTTTTCGTTGCGGTTTTGATTTGTTCGGAAACATCCGAATCGATAGTCCCCAGATACGGTGTCAGGTTTGCGGAGTGATCGATGCCGTCCAACAGTCGTTCTTCAAGAGCTAGCAGACTGTCGGTATTCATGGACTGCAGTAACTCGACGGATTCCTGACAGAAACCAATCTTTTCGTAAATTGGCGACGGCTCCGCAAATCGAGCAGCGAGATGATTGAGCGTCATACGCTTCCTATTGCTATGGCCAGACCAGCACAACGGCTGGACACGGAAACCTTTTCTCACTTCTCACCTCCTGATCGGTCAAGCTAGGGACTGAGCAGTGAACGATCGACTTGATCGACACTGGCACAACCACATAGCGCCATGCTCAATTCGAGTTCCTCTCTAATCAGCTTGAGGACACGCTCGACTCCGGCTTGACCAGCTAGCGCCAGTCCCCAGATCACCGGGCGACCGAGAAGCACGGCGCGTGCGCCAAGACAAAGAGCCTTCAATACATCGGTGCCGCGGCGAAAACCGCCATCGACAAACACCTCCGCCCTGCCTCCGACGGCATCGACTATCGGACCAAGGGCCGATATCGTAGATGGTGCGGTATCAAGTTGCCTGCCTCCGTGGTTGGAGACGATAATTCCAGAGGCACCGTGCTCGATGGCAAGGAGAGCATCATCCGCACGCAAAATCCCTTTCACCAAAACAGGAAGTGACGTGAGCGATCTCAGCCAGTCAACGTATTCCCAAGTTATCGAAGCATCACATTGAGCGGCGATGTATCTAAACAACGCGGAATTGTCATCGGACTGAGGCAGATTGGCAGGCAGCGAGCCGGCAAGATTCTTCACTTCCAGTTGCGGGGGAAGGCAGAATCTATTCCTTACGTCACGCTCGCGGCGCCCCAATAGTGGAGCGTCCACAGTAAAGACAATGGCGGAGTAACCGTTCTGCTCGGCCCGTCGCACGAGATCTTCGGTGATAGCCTTGTCCTTGTAAACATAAAGTTGAAACCAACGTGGACCGGACGAGTTCTCACTCACCTCTTCCATCGAGCTGGTGGCGAGTGTACTCAAGCACATGATCGTTCCATATGCCTGTGCCGCTTTCGCTACTGCAACCTCGCCGTCCGGATGCGCCAGTTTATGGAATGCAGTCGGCGCAATGAGCACGGGAAAGGAAATTTCTTGACCCAACACCGTCGTATTCAAACTACGCTTGCTCACATCTCTAAGCATGTACGGATAGAGCGTAATTCTGTCGAATGCGTCTCTGTTCTCTGCCAGTGTTACCTCGTCATTGGCTCCACTAGCAAAATAGTCAAACGCCATTTTCTCGAGAACCGGGCGCGCACGCTCCTCGATCTCAAGCAGATTGACGAAGTCAAGTCCGGTAGAAATTTGGTCGACCATCATAAAGTGTTTGTTCAGCTTGCCGTGTCAGGGGATGATATCAGAAATGGACAAGGTTTTCCGAGTCTAATCCATCACAAGACGAGGATGACAATCGCGGGAAACATTCTTCAACACAAGCATGAATGGCAAAACGAAATTCTCAGTACAACGATGTCATGGAGATTTAAGGACTGAACAAAAGGCAAATCGCGATGAGCAACTCGTCAAAATGGTCCGAGCAATTTCACTCTGATCGCCAGTTGGGCGGCTTTATCACGTGAATTTTGCACCTTTTGCAATACCATGCAAATCGATTCCTGTTGTCTCCACCTTTTTCCACACAATGCTCGCACGTGCCGAACATTCCAATTGTCCGCACCTCATGTGGTTGCGCGTCCAGCTTATACATTTTCCAACTGAATACAATCTGATCTAACGCTCTGCACATCGGACATTTCGGTCGACTGTTGGAAACATAGGCGAAGAGGAGCGTGAAAATGACGACGAGAAAAGCAATCACGCCGAGCGCAACCTTCAGCACCCTTTTTTTGCTCAGCTCTGCCATCCCTTCATCCTCAGAACGGACCAATCGTTTAATCCTTCACCTGTTAGAAAAACACAAACCGAACTCGTCGGCAAGAACAAATTTCACCACTGCCGCTAAGCTTTAGAACAAGAGCGAACTAGTGCAGCCCTCATAGTCAATATTGATCTTCGGTCCATCGAACACACGCCGAGTCGCGCAACACGAGCAGCAGCAGTCACCAAACGTCCCGCAAGAAGCGAAGATCTGCCGCTGCATTTTTCATGTTCTGTCACGACCTCTGATAATCGGAACCAGCAGTATCGCGAACAGTCCAAACAGAATGTAGCGGGCAGTCGAAAGGACCTCTGCCGAGATCGACGGTGGGACAAGGATCTTCAGGACTATCCAGAAGACTAGCAAAAGGCAGATGAAGAAAAGACTGGACGCAATTGCCCGACCGAAGTTTTGCATCTCAAATATGCTAACCGGCGGGATGCTCGATTTCCAAGAGTTATGGCGGCGCCGTGAGCGACGTAAAAGAATAACTGATTCTACGGTGCAGCCGAGAGACCAGATGGCAACTCGAAGAAGCGCGACATCATAAGGATCCAGATTGCGCAGACCGATGCCAAAAGCGACCAGCAAGAGACCGACTCCTGACCACATAAAGGTCCGCTTGATCGAAAACTTGTTAGCGTCGCTGCTTTCAGTCGCCTGTCGTGGTGCCGAAAATTGAATATCGGTTCCACTCTGCTGCTCCGGAGCTGGAGCAGGAATGCCTGGTTGTTCGAATTCCGGCGAGTCGACACAGCTCGAATTTGACTCGAGAGAAGACGAGACAGGACTTTCCACCAGCCGCAACTGCTCTTCATCTTGTTCTTTCTGAACGTGCTCGCGCATGAGAGCGTTATACCACATGACAGCAATTGCGTGACCGAATGGCTTGCTTAGCTCATCGCCGTCCAACAGTTAGAAGATCTTCTTGATCACACGAAAGAACGGATCAGGATATAGACAAGTTTCCTCATTCTCAGGAAATGGCTCAGTTTCGCCTGTCTCGTTGTACCCCTGGCTTGCGTACCATTTCAACAGTCCTGCGCGTGCGGAAAGCACCCACATCGTGGCTGTCCTGGCACCCAGCTCTCGACGAGAGAATTCTTCCGCCTTGTTGAGCAGGGTCTTACCCAGACCCAGGTTCTGGAAGTCCGGATGGACAGTCAATAAGCCGATATGAGCATCGTGTTCTTCCTCGCTGTCTTCGATCAGGACACAGCCGACTATGCGCCGACTATCCTCATTCCTAGCGGTTTCAAGAACGATTAACCTGGAGGTGCTCGAAGTGATCAAACGCTCAAGCTCCTCTTTCGAGATGCGCTCGCCATCGACAAATTCATGTTCGTTCTTCCAGGGGACCGTACTCTTTCCGCCTCGATACGCCAGATGGACCAAGTCACGCAACTCGGCTGCATCCGCCTCTTCTGCCAATCGTTCAATAAGCTCATTCACTGTACTTTCCTGGCTCATTTGCATGACGTCTCGTGCTCCTTTTCGATAAAAACTTGAACTGACGGCAACTCATTTCTCATGCACCGCAATGCGTAGCTGTTGATGGCGAGGACGCTCAATGCATCCGTTATCTCACCTCTCGCCACCATTTCCAGTGCTTCTGCAACAGGCATGCTCCGGCAAACCAGTTCTTCGGTGCCTTCCGGTGAAGCCTCGCCCTTCGTCAAACCTGTTGCCAGGTACCAAATCGCTTCCTCGTTAGAGACGGAGTTTGAGAGAAAGGCTGTTCCCAGGCGCAACCAACTCGACGCTTCCAACCCGGTCTCCTCTTTCAACTCTCGCTTGGCTGCCTCCAGAGGATCTTCATCGACAGGACATCCGCCTTCAGGAATCTCCCATGAATACAAGTCCAGAGGGTATCGGTATTGCCCTACAAGATGAACCATCCCATCTTCATCTATTGGTAGTACGCCAATTGCTTTATTCTTGTAGGTGACCACTCCGTAGATACCCGACTCGCCATCCGGACGGATTACCTGATCTTCTCGAACATGGATCCAGGGATTTTCGTAGATAAACTTTTTGTCGAGAGTGCGCCACGGATTTGCTTGATTCATTTCTAGGGCCTGCAAGGAATAGATGAGAATCCTAGCAAATTCCGGCGTTCAATCACTGACTCTACGATCACAATGTCGTCAAGAGAATCCGCAAAGCTCTTGTAAAGCAAGCGACTCGCAGCATATTAATGTATTGTTTACCAGCTCAGCCTCGCAGCGCCGGAATTACCTCGCGGCGAGAGTGGATTTAGACATCCTCATGACTGCCCAGACCGAGCACAGGTCTACGATTACAGTGCGAGAAAGAAAAGATTGTGATCCTCATTATTTCTCCATTTTATGGGTGTCATAGGTGTTAGAATAAGGTCACGTACAGGCTCGCGGTGGACGGAATTCGCATGTTTGAAAGGTTTACAGAAAAGGCGATTAAGGTAATCATGCTTTCCCAAGAGGAAGCAAGACGGCTAGGGCACAATTTTGTCGGCACCGAGCAGATCCTTTTGGGCCTCATAGGTGAGGGCACCGGCATTGGTGCCAAGACTCTCAAATCCATGGGCGTTAATCTCAAAGACGCTCGGGTAGAAGTAGAGAAGATTATTGGTCGAGGATCCGGATTCGTCGCGGTGGAGATACCGTTTACACCTCGAGCCAAGCGAGTTCTGGAATTGTCATGGGACGAGGCTCGTCAACTCGGACACAACTACATCGGTACAGAGCACCTTCTGCTCGGACTGGTGCGTGAAGGTGAAGGCGTAGCAGCCAGAGTTCTCGAGAACCTCGGCGTCGACCTGACCAAAGTCCGAAGCCACACAATTAAACTGCTTGGTGAAGGACGCGCGGCAACCACCGGCACCGGCGCCACATCAACTGCTACAGGCAGATCGAAAACTCCGACACTGGATGAGTTTTGCATGGATCTGACTCAAGCTGCTCAAGACAACAAGCTCGATCCTGTCGTTGGCAGGGAAAAAGAGATCGAGCGTGTAATGCAGATCCTGGGACGAAGAACCAAGAACAATCCTGTTCTCATCGGAGAACCCGGCGTAGGCAAAACAGCAATCGCAGAAGCGCTTGCCATGCGCATCGCCAATGACGATGTACCTGAGATTTTGAAGAATAAGAAAATCAGCATGCTCGACATCGGACTCCTCGTCGCAGGTACAAAGTACCGTGGTGAGTTCGAAGAGCGTTTGAAAAAGATCATGGACGAAATTCGCAGCGCGGGTAACGTCATGCTGGTCATCGACGAATTGCACACTCTAATCGGCGCTGGTGCCGCCGAGGGTGCGATCGATGCAGCCAACATATTGAAACCTGCCTTGTCGAGAGGCGAGCTGCAGTGTATCGGCGCATCCACGCTAGACGAATATCGCAAACATATTGAACGAGATGCTGCTCTCGAGCGACGATTCCAACCGATTATTGTCGATCCGCCTTCGGTAGACGAATCGATAGAAATCTTGCACGGCTTGAGACCCAGATACGAAGAGCATCATAGACTAATCATCTCTGACGACGCGATCCTATCAGCATGCAAACTTTCCGATCGGTATATCACGGATCGATATCTACCCGACAAAGCGATCGACTTGATTGACGAAGCGTCTTCGCGGGTTCGCTTACGAGCCAGCTCTCTGCCGCCGGAAGGTAAAGAGGTGGAGCGCGAGTTGAGAAAGATTCGCAGTGATAAAGAAATGGCGATTCGCAATCAGGAGTTCGAGCGAGCTGCGGCCCTGAGAGAAGAAGAGACCAAACATTCTGAGAAGATTACGCAGATTCAAGCTGAATGGAAAGCCAAACAGGAAGCTGAGAAGCCACTGGTCACGCAAGAGGACGTTTCGCACGTCGTCAGCAACTGGACCGGCATTCCACTCATGAAGCTGACCGAGAAAGAATCCGAGAAGCTTCTGCATATGGCTGATGTTCTCCACCAGAGAGTGATCGGACAAAACGAAGCAGTAGACGCGGTTTGCAAAGCGATCCGCAGGGCACGCGTTGGTTTGAAAAATCCTACAAGACCGATTGGCAGTTTCATTTTCTCCGGTCCTACCGGCGTAGGAAAAACAGAACTCGCCAAAGCTCTTGCAGATTACTTCTTTGGCTCCGAAGACACATTGATCCGTATCGATATGTCTGAGTTCATGGAACAGCATACGACTTCTAAACTGATCGGCTCTCCTCCAGGATATGTCGGTTATCAGGAAGGCGGTCAGCTTACTGAGTCCGTTAGAAGAAAACCATACAGTGTGGTCCTTTTCGATGAAATCGAAAAAGCTCACCCTGAAGTGTTCAACGCGCTTCTCCAAATTCTCGATGATGGTCGGTTGTCTGACAGCAAGGGCAGAACGGTCGACTTCAAGAACACAATCATCATCATGACCTCCAACGTAGGCGCTCAGCACATCACCAAAACCAGTCTCTCGCTTGGTTTCCAAACACCGACGACTGAAAAAGGTGAACATGAAGAGAAGCATCAGCGCATCAAAGATCTGGTAATGGACTCAATGAAGAAGACCTTCAGACCAGAGTTCCTCAACAGAATCGATGAGATCATAGTCTTCCAGCAATTGACCAAGATAGAGATCCGCCACATTGTAGAAATCATGTCAGCTGATTTGATTCACCGTATCGAAGCTCAGGGCATGAAGTTGATTATCACCGACGATTGCAAGGACCTGATCGCCAAGACCGGTTATCAACCTCAATATGGTGCCAGACCTCTTCGCCGCGCAATTCAGAGTTATCTCGAAGATGCGCTTGCTGAGCAGGTTCTCGCGGCCAAATTCAAAGATGGTGATACCATCGAGACCGTAGTTGAAGGTGAAGAAGTCACTTTCAAGAAGACCACCTCGAAAGCGCCAGCGAAGAAAGATGCCACTAAGGACGCCACTAAAGACGCCGCCGCTAAAGATGCCTTGAAGAAGGACGAAAAAGCGAAAACGCCGAAGGCAAAGAAGGCCACTGAGAAGAATGGTGGAGATTCAGACGAAGAGAAGGCTAAACCAGCCAAAGAAACTGAAGCCAAAGAAAGTGAAGACGAGGTGGCTGGACAGTCACCGTCGGCAGAGTAATCATTCGGAGCTAGCGCGCTAGCACCATCGAACCATCAATGAGCCGCACTAAGCAATAAGCAAGGTGCGGCTCATGTTATTGGACAGACGGACGAGCAACGGTCCCAAAATTCATCACTTAATGCAAGCGGCTTGCCGAGCCAATCGCAACCATAGCATTGATTGATGATTTTCAAAACAAAAAAAATGATGATCACCTTGCTTGCTGGCAATGCTCTTAATTTTGATCAACAATCGTGGCAACAAAAAGTCGAGAGAACAATTTCCGCAATGCAATGATTGCGGACCTTTTTGACAAAGACCACGGGCACTAGAGCGGAATGCTTTGAGATCATCGTTTACTCATCCCTAAGAACGATGGAGAAAGAACGCTCAGGGAACAAAATACGGACTATCATAGGCGACGCCTCGGCAATAAAAGATGAATAAGGCATATTAAAATGCAGCTGCCAGAAACAAGCAGCCTTTACTGGTGTCGCAAATGAAGGATAGAGCAGCGCGTCTCTGCGATGAGTGCGCAGGCTGATTTTGTAGCAGAGGAGCTCGAGATGAAGATTTTGTTGCCCGTGCATGGCAAAGAAGACGGCAAATTGATTGCGGACTTTGTGGCTAATTACGTCTGGCCGCCTGGAGCGCAGATCAAAGCAATTCACATATTGGAGAACAGTGCTGATGAGGGTACGGCGGTAGCAGCCCGTCAGGCCGCCGAAGAGCTGATTGCCTGGTTTTGTGGGCGCCTGAAGTCGCTGGTTATGTCTTGCGAGTTGACTGCCGAAATAGTAAATGGAGTTGCCACACCGGTAATTTTGCATAAGGCGTCCAACTGGAAAGCAAACATGATTGTAATGGGCCATCGTGCGAACGATCTTAGCAGCCAGGCTGCCAGTGTCTCTCAGTCAGTAGTTACAAAAGCCCTTTGCTCGGTAGTGGTTATCCGTGCTCCACAGAGATCAGGAACGGACGAGACATGCCATCCCACGGTCATTGCAGCGCAGCTGCGTCTTGAAAATTCATCGCGTGACTGAGTGATGAGCTGCTTGTGGTGGAAGAGGTTTCCCAGCCCATATTTCTGGCTGCAACTTTCTCAATCTGCTCGGCACCATATTCGGTGAGTGGCAAAGCTTGGCGATTCCGCTTTTCTTCGGCTTAACTAGCTAGAGCACCTATCGAACCATGCTCATGCCTTCATGGCACCACATCAGTCATAGAACGCATTACGAACATTAGAGGCGCGAGGAAGATAGGATAATCAAAATGGTGCTTGAAACTGCAAATAACTTGAATACTAACTTCAAAGATGCGAACATGGATTTTCGAGCTCCTTTCGAGTGCAAGTCTGTCTCGCGCTCTGGCACAGCAGACTGGTATAGAGCCACTTACGGAGATGACAATCCATCAGAGCCAGGCGTTCACTCATGGTTCACGCTCAAGGGGTTACTCTAGCAAGACCGATGGTCCTCAAGCTGCTCGAATTTTTCATGCGTCATCCCGGACAGTATTTCACCGCAAAAGCTCTTCATGAACGAATATGGCACTACCAATATTCGGATGCATCGCTCAATATTGTTCGCGCTCACATTAAGCTGTTGAGGCGCTCCGTGGATGTTCCCGGTCAGCAATCGATTATCGAAACGGAACGTCATCGTGGCTACCAGCTGGTGCGGCAGTCCAGCTCGGGGTAATGGTGCAGGCGAATATCCGCAGGCGGTAGAACAAATATGTTCATAAAGGGTCAATTCACTGAAGCCGAAGAGCTGGCTTTAATGCTTCATGCGGTGGAGCAGGCTCGAAACGGCATAATTATCACGGATCCTAATCAACCCGACAATCCGATCATTTACACGAACCCTGCTTTCACGGACATCACCGGATACAGTGCCGATGAAATTCTCGGTCATAATTGCAGATTTTTACAAGGAACAGATACCGAGCAGCCAGAGCTCGACAAGTTGCGCCAGGCAATCAAGAATGGCGAATCGGTGACTGTAGCTTTGCGCAATTACAAGAAAAATGGGGTTCGGTTTCACAACGAGCTCACCGTCTCTCCAGTGCGCAGTCCACAAGGTCACCTGGTCTCCTTCGTAGGTATTCAAAACGATATTACCGACAGAGTCGAAGCCGAGAAGCGAATTTCGGATTTTTACTCAATTGTGTCGCACGAACTGAGAACACCAATCGCTAAAATCAAAAGCTCGCTTTCGGTCGTGCTGGATGATGAAGCCGGTGCCGTCAGCGATACAGTGAGGCGTTTCGTGGCTATTTCAGCGAAGGCGGCCGAAAGCCTGTGGAAGCTGATCGAAATCATTCTCGATTTCAAGAAATTAGAGGCAGGAAAGTTTAGGCTTTTGCGGCAGCGTGTTAGGCTTGCCGAGCTGGTCGAGAATACCGTGGCAGAGTTCCAACCGGTCGCAAAAGACTTTCAAATTGTACTCATGTGCCAATGCCTAGCAGATCCCCATGTCGATGCAGATGGACAACGCATCGTACAGGTTCTGGAGAATCTGCTCAGCAACGCAGTCAAATTTTCTCCGGCCGGCTCGCCGGTTTTGGTGAGAGTTCTACTGACCGACGTCAATTCCGCCCGAGTCGAGGTGCGCGACAACGGACCTGGCATTGCTGAAGAAGATCGTCCAAAACTCTTCGAGAGATTTCAACAGCTTGATCCGCCCGATCGGCGTGAGCATGGTGGTTCCGGTCTGGGATTGTCGATCTGCAAGGCAATCATCGATGCTCACGGAGGTCGTGTCGGTGTGATCAGCGAAAAGGGTGTGGGAAGTACGTTTTGGCTGGAGTTGCCGACATCACCGCATCCAGTGCCGGAAACATCTAAACTGTAGCGAAAGGACACCCTACCGGACTTGCAGGTCCCTGGCCAGCCGTCAGGACTAGCGATGATCCGTAAGAGACGACCGACCCGCCGTTCACGTCCGGTTCACTGCGGCCCGATATAGTAAAGATCAGGTGCTTCAAAAAAATATTCCACTGATCGCTTCAATCAACTGCAGAGGGACTGATGAAAGATGATACCCGAAAAATTTTAGTTATTGGTGCTAGTGGATACATTGGAGCCAGGCTGGTGCCGAGGCTCCTAAGCGCCGGCTTCCAAGTGAGAGCCCTATCGCGCTCGGCCGAGAAGTTACGAGGCTGTCACTGGTCCTCACACCCTGACGTAGAACTCATGGCTGTCGACGTGCTCGACGAGAGAGCCCTGTCGAACGCCGCCAGTGGCTGCAGTGTGGCCTACTACTTGGTCCATTCGATGAATTCTCAGCATAGAAATTTCGCAGAAGCCGACCGGCTCGCGGCCCTCAACATGGTGAAGTCCGCCGAGGCAGCCCGCCTTGATCGAATTATATTTCTTGGCGGTCTCGGTGAGGAGAGCACCGAACTGAGTCAACATCTGCGCTCGCGTGCCGAAGTCGCGGACATTTTGAGAAGCGGCTCGATACCTGTCACTGTGCTGCGTGCTGCCATGATTATCGGCTCGGGAAGCGCGTCCTTCGAAATTTTGCGATATCTGGTCGAGCGGCTTCCGTTCATGATAACGCCTCGCTGGGTGCGAACGCCTTCGCAGCCTATCTCCATACGAAACGTTCTTGAATATTTGATTGAATGTCTGAAACACGAAGAGACAATCGGGCAGGTGTACGATATCGGCGGTCCGGAAGTCATCACATACCAAGAGTTGATGGACACCTATGCCGAGGAGGCCGGTCTGAAAAGACGTCTGGTCGTGCCCGTACCGTACTTCACTCCGCGCCTGAGCTCCTACTGGATCCACCTGGTGACACCTGTGCCGTCCTACATAGCTCGGCCTCTGGCCGAGGGGCTCAGGAATCCGGCCACGTGTCAGGAGTCCAGGATCAAAGAGTTGATACCTCAGAAGCTTCTAGACTGTCGCAGCGCAATCAGGCTCGCGATAGCACGTGTGCAGCACCAACGTGTGGAAAGCCACTGGACCGATGCCGGGGCAATCCCGCCTGCGGAGTGGTTTTACGCAGGCGATCCAGAATGGGCCGGCGGCACAGTCTATGTAGACAGCCGCTCAGTGACCGTAAACGCTTCCACCAGTCAACTCTGGCAGCCATTGTGCCGTCTGGGCGGAGAGACGGGCTGGTACTACGGAAATTGGCTCTGGAGGCTGAGAGGACTGTTGGATCGACTTATAGGCGGGGTCGGCTTATCTCGCGGCAGAAGGCACCTGTGGGAACTGAAACCGGGAGATGCTGTCGATTGGTGGCGCGTGGTCGCGGTCGAGCCTGGCCAGCGCTTGTTGTTGATGGCTGAGATGCGCTTACCCGGAAAAGCGATGCTCGAGTTTAAGCTCGATCAACTGGAAGGAGGAAAAGCCAAGCTCACTCAGACCGCCAAGTTCTTGCCATCCGGACTGCTCGGCTTATTCTACTGGTGGGCGGTGACACCGCTCCACAATTTCGTCTTTGGTGGCATGCTACGAGGCATTGTCAAGGAAAGCTATCGACTGATCAACAACCAGACTGACAACAAAGCTCGAGATGCGCAGATGCCGGAAGAATTTCAGATAGGCTGAAAACACGATAAGACATGGCATTCAGGTCAAATTGATTGAAGCGGTCCAGCCAACCTGTTTTGTGCGCGCCTTCTTTATTACGATGGTTTTCTCCTCGATCGTGGTTTTTCAACTCTTTCTGACCCCAATTTGACGATCGTGATTGACCCAGTCAGACGCCTCGCTGTCTGGCTGCGGTCGACGGGTGGAACAGAGCTGAAGGACAAATTTACAAGACTGCGGAGACTTAAAAGATACAGGCTCATGAATGGCGTCACGATACATGAAAAACCGCGGGGGAAGCCGCGAATCAAGACCTAGCGTCATGAGTGTTTTTTGCTTCAAGAAGATCAACAGGAGGTCGCGTATGAAAGCAAGCCACCTAGCTCTCGTAGCCGGACTGGGAGCAGCAGGACTAAGTATTCTGCTCATTCGACAGGCCAGCGCAAAATACGAAGAGCCGCAATGGGTAATCATCAAGAAGCAAGGCGATCTGGAACTGCGAAAGTACCCCCGACTGGTAGCGGCTTCAGTCACCGTATCCGGTACTGACGAAAAAGCTGCTAACAGAGCCTTTTCGATACTTGCCGGTTACATCTTCGGGAAAAACAGTATGCGAAGGAAACTTGCGATGACCGTGCCGGTGACGGAGCAAATCAAATCCGAAAAGATTGCGATGACTGTGCCAGTCACCACGAGCCTGACCGAGAACTCCATCACCATGAGCTTCTACATGCCTTCCAAGTACGACATGGACAGCCTGCCCGAGGCGCTAGATAAGCGGATAGAATTCTCTGTGGTATCTCCTCGCGCTTATGCTGCAATACGCTTTTCCGGTCGGGCAAAGGAAGATAGCATCAGGCGCCACACTTCAATCCTCGAGAAGTTCATGCAGGAGATTAGTCTTACTGCATCAGGCGAACCCGTCCGGGCTTTCTACGATCCGCCGTGGGCTCTACCTTTCCTTCGGCGGAACGAAGTCTGGATTCCGGTGCAGCTAACCGAGTAACGACCTCCAATGCCGTCCTCTGCACCGTTTATTCGAATGATGCGAATGCGGGTGCAGCACCATATCCGGTGACTGCTCGACATTACTTCAGCTATTTCCTTGACAAATAATTGACCGGCTCCTCCCTCCGTTTCTTGATGGCAGCCAGCTCGGTAATTTGGCAAGTTTATTAGTCTGCTACTCGGCTAGAACGAAATATATGCGAACGAGAATGGTCTCAACCTGTCGGAAGCTCTTTTGCCCAGCTAAGCGAGTAAGTCTTGTCATCAAACTCCATTGCGGTCATCGTCACATTCAGAGGCTGGAATGTGTCGATCATAACAGCAGTTTCATCGGTATGCGTCATTCCTATGCTCGCCTGCAAAGCCTCCGGATGCGGACCATGCGGTATACCTGCGGGATGAATAGTCAAAGAGCTTTCATTGATTCCACGTCTGCTCATGAAATTTCCACTCACATAGAACAGAACCTCGTCGCTTTGCAGGTTGCTGTGATTGTATGGAGCCGGAATGGACTCCGGATGATAGTCGACCATTCGCGGAACGAAGGAGCAAACAACAAAATTCTGACCACAGAATGTTTGGTGCACTGGCGGTGGCATATGAATGCGACCCGTAATGGGCTCGAAGTCGAAGATGTTAAAAATGAACGGGTAGAGATAGCCGTCCCAACCTACTACATCGAACGGATGATGACATAGGTGATAGGACATGAGATGCTTTCTCGTCTTTACCCGAACCTCGAAATCTCCGCGCTCGTCATGCGGTGGAACGCTTGCCGGCATGAGCAAATCGCGAGAGTATAAGGGCGAATGCTCGAGGAGCTGACCATATTCATTTAAATAGCGTGGAGGCAACTCCACATTTCCAGGAGTTTCAATGACGAGAAACAACTCGGCTTCAGGCGTCGAACTCTCCATTCTGTAAACGGTTCCTTTCGGAACTACAATATAATCACCTTCTTCATAGTGGAGGCTGCCGAACTGACTGTATACAGTTCCAGATCCTTCTTGCACGAAGATCAGTTCATCTCTGTTTCCGTTACAGTAGAAATAGAACATATCAGTCTCAGGCGCACAGACTGCTATGGATAAATCACTATTAACGAGCACCGTTTTTCTGCCCGAAATAGCATCACCATATGCGATGGCATCGCCAAGTCGAAGATGTCGATGCTTCAACCCCTCGGATGAAGGCATAAGAATTGGCTCGATATCGTCACTCAGTACCTCTACCTTCCTGACTTCAGTTGGCGGGTACAGATGATAGAGTATCGAATATCTACCGTCGAAACCGCGGCTACCAAGCACTTCTTCATGATAGAGTCTGCCGTCGCCATTTCTGAACTGAACGTGCCGTTTAGCGGGAACGGAGCCGGATTGATGGTATATAGGCATTAATGGTTCCCCCTCAGACCTGACAACTTCGGGCAAACGCTTTGTTTGCAGTGCAGGTTGATCCTCTTATTTTTCGGATTGGTTTTCATTGACCAAAAGGATGATCCAACATTCTCGTTCGATCAGTGAATTTAGATTCAGAGCATTTGCTTCCGGTCCCAAGACATCGGACCATAGTTTTGGTGGCAGTAAGTTGTATCTTCAAATCGATTTTGTGGTCCTAGTCGGAGTCCATTCTGCGGGATTGCAAAAACAAATCCATCAAAAGTGGACAGTTTTGGTAGCATGAGATCGAGTTGTCCGGGTTGCATGGAGTAATATTTCCGTGTAACTCTCGTTTGGCGACCTCATTTGTAACGGCGTCGACAGTCGTTTGATTGGCAAATAGTCCTAACGCTGTTCGTGAGCCACATTGGAAGTCCGTTGCTTCAGGTAGCGGGCACTTGCTTCCCTGCGGCAAGGGACATTCGTTAACAGCGAATCCCAATTGCTTGGCGACAGCAATAAGCACCTGGCTGCAATCGCCGTTTTTTGAGGCTAGCTCGTTCATTATTTGCAGAGCGACATGTGGAAATTTGTATTTCACCTTTATCTCAAGGAAGGTATTGGAAATCGCTGTACTAATTGAGCAGGGTCAATTTTGGAAAACGTAGCGGTTCTTTGTTGTTGCATGAATGATCTTGAGTCGAGAAATTTGATTTTTCGAAGTTCTAGTACATGGACTCATTGATCAGAGACTGCTTATAAACTGCCGGCAAGTCATCATTAACATCATAGGATTTCATGTGTGTCTTATCACCTCGATGTGGCATTCAATAATCTTGCACCGCAATCGATGTGCAAAAGATCCACCGAAAGGATTATTGATACAACTAAGTCTTTCGGATGGTTACTTATGGATTATGAGACCGCAAGTCCGTGATCGAATGATCTGTTCTATTCCATCACGGAGGTTCTTCCCTCGTTTCACAGATGTCCTAACCACCGGTTGGACTGCTGTTTCCTCAGCCATGACCTGGTCTTTTAACTTTTGGGGGAGACTCGATCGGCTTAGTTTTTGAATTTCGGTCATCTGCATCTATGGATTCGTTCTCGCCTCCGGCGGAACCACCAGCTCGTCAGCCACCGCCCGGCTTGGTGAAACGCCAGGGATCCGATGGTTTCTTCGTATTCTTTTTCTGATTTGCGTCCGGGCTGCTCGGTTTCTCCCTGAAAATATCTCCGAAAATGTCCTCGCCTCCGGCAGGACGACCGGCTTGTCAGCCACCTCCGGGACGAAGCCTCTTCTCTACATTCGACCTCGGGTTATCGGGCGGTGCCTTCTCGGGTTGATTCGATTGATCTTTAGAACCGTCATCAGCTTTTTTTGTCGGCTCATCCCGTTTTGGTTCGTTTTCTGTTCTTTTCCTGGCGCTCCCGGCGTCATCGTTTCGTGGTCCTCAACTACTGACGCATGAAGCAAATAGAGCTTCAGTATTGGTTTCCAGATCGAAGTCATCCTCTCTTTCCGATTGCTGTCCATCGGTACCAAAAGAATGACCGGAATTGTAATTTGTAAAGAGCTCGT
>CAYTDR010000004.1:0-10281 GCA_964436185.1 uncultured Candidatus Obscuribacterales bacterium
GAGGTCGTTCGAACGTCAATTGGGCGGTCCACTAATCCGGGGAGCTCGAGCAGATTCTCGAGCTCCCCTCTAGCAACGACGATTCTTACTGACCGTCAGACCGCGGCAGCGCGGTTTGATCTTCGGGCGGCTCGATGTTAATCACATCGGGTGCCACCATACCCGCTGAGAGGTAGAACTGAAGACCGGCGGCTACCGGCATATTGACGTCCTTGACCTTCGACTTGGGGACGAAGATGATGCCCTGCAGACCGGTGGGCGGATTGGGCACCACCACTCGCAGGACTTCCTCATCCTTGCCGTCCAGGTGCCTGATGATCGTTGGTCCGACTGCGAAGGCGAGTGTGTAGACATGCTCGTTAGGATACGGCACGAGCACCACGCGCTGGAACGGGCTCGCTTTGGTTCCGTCGAAGACGTTGGCGATCGTGCGCGTGCTTCGGTAAATGAAGCCGATACCAGGGAAGCTGGAAATCCATCGGTCGATGGTGCGCGCAATCAACTCACCGTAACGCCAACTGACGAACCCGCCGATCATGGCGAGCAGCAGGACGAGCAAGAGGAGACTGATGATCGGGCTTTCGCCGTTGGAGATGGGACCGACAAGCAACCACTCCGGGACCAAGGTCCTGAGCAAAGTTCGAGTGATCGGGCCCATGATGACGTCGGCAACATTGCAGACTACCGAGATCAGCCAGAGGGTGAGGAGAGCTGGAACAGTCCAGACCAGACCCTTCTGCAAGATGGTCCGAAAAAACTCCTTGGATGGCTTTATGACAGGAAGCATAGGAATTGGCTCCGTGTTAGGTTTACAGATCGGCGGAGTAAACTGCCGGGCGACCTGTACGGTTAGTCAACTGTCTATGTCTGAGACGGCGAGTGTACCTGCACAGCAGGCAATCCGACATCAGACCGAAGAAACTAAGGCTAGTAACGCGCTAATGGCTTGTTCAGCAGACACCCGAACGAATTACTCGTCCTCGCTCCTGCGCCGGGACTGATGAGACCTGGCATCGTCATCCAGTTCGAACTCATGGAAGTCTCCGCGATTGAGTTTGGATAGAGTCTGGCGGACCCGCTGCCGAGAAAGTCTCGTATCAGGTCGCCCAGTGTCACTCTTGCGGGGTTCAGCTGAAGAAGCCGTCTTGTCGCGCTCACGACGCATGGTCGTTATATCCTTGCATTAGTGAATTTTGACGAGAGTTCCTGGACTGGTATCTCGTCGTTTTTCGCGGGTACCTGGAGACGCAAAAGACCTGGTCTGTTGCACATCTCCAGACAACGGAATGGGCAGTGGTCTCGTCTAAGGTAGGTGGCGGCCCGCTTCAAACAATTGCGAGTGCCTGCTTTGACGGGAGCCACTCGGATGAATTACATCTGGCGAGTAGGCTCGCACTTCAAATGAAACGACTACATTCGGGACTGTAACTGGAGTCTCAAGCATGGCAGTGAGTGATCTCGAACGCTATTCGCGCTTGAGATGAGAAACAGTCAGTAAAACAGTCAGCTTTGGATTTGGAGTCCTGAGAAGGAAAAAATGTCTTGTGGTTGATAGTAAAAGTATGTAAGAGCGCGCTCTGCTGGAACAACAATTGCATCATTAGATATTGAACAGAAATCAAGCAGTAGCGGCAATAGCGCTATATCAGTGATTGGTTAATAAATCAGATTTTGGAAAATGCTGACAGCTTCAGACCCAAGATCACAACCGACGTGAACCTGAAAAAAGTAATCAAAACCCCCATCGGCGCTGTTGTCAGGACAACAGCGCCTTCACTTGACTTCGACCGTTTAGACCTCAGTATCACTTCGCTAGCTGTATAGCTCTCTTGAGACCACAGGTTTCAAATATATAGGCTTAATATCAACACCTTTTCAAGAACTTCAGGAAACAGACGCTCAATCCAACTAACAATCAACAGCCAAAGCTGATTACAGAGTCTTACTGTTCGCGGGTTTTGCGAATGCAAATCGGTCACCCGCGGACTCTGTCTGACAGTTGGCAAGCCAAGAAGGAGAACAGTCTCATGACTCAACCTGCATCAAACGTGGTGCGCTTAGTTGAATTTGCCATGACCACCGTCGTGGATGTCGTCGCTCGCAAGCAGGCGCGAAGCGCTCGCGTTCGTTTTACCGGCTCCGGTGAGAACGCTTCTTTGTTCAATAACTTCGTCTGGATCTCGGTCGACCGCATCAGCGGCGAAAACGGCTCTCCCGACAAGCTCTGGGCCTCGACCAACGACATCGACCTGATGGTTCCGATGCCTCCCAGCTTCCATCTCAGCGTCGAACAGTCGCAAGCCGGTGAGCTGATTGGCCGCGCGTGCCAGTTCGTCATCGAGAAGATGGCTGGTTACGCCAAGGTCGAGATGTTCGTCCAAGCCGAGGCACAACCCAACAGTCCGCACCTCCCCACTCTCGTGGGTGATTCGGAGAGCGGCCCCGATGGCGTCCACGAGCAAGTTTCAGTGGACCTCGTCTAAGCAAGCGTGCAACCAGGAGTTGACCCTTTCGGGTAGGCTCCTGGCTCCCAAACTCACCTCGCGAGGTGCTGTCGATGAAAATTATCACTATCGTCAATACCGGATTTGGTGCGGCGCAAAATATGACATCTAGAGCATAGGATTTAATTAAATCCTATGGCGTAAACGTCATAAAGTGACCGCGAAGCTGCTCGTTGCGGACAACTCGTTCTTATTTTCCTAACCAACTCAACTCAACATGCAAATCGCGCGTGGAGTTAACGATCATGAAACTCGAGATTAACGTTACCTCGGGTCAGCTCAAATCTGCCCTTCCCGAAGATGGGCAGCGAGCAAGCCTGATTTTAGTGCTCTTTTCCGGCGAAGGTTTGAACAGCGCACACGCCGCGGCAGCGGAGGAACTGACCTCCGGGCTGATCTCGCGCTATATTGAACATGAGGGTTTCGACCCGAAGTACAAACAGTCCCGCATCATCAACACGGCTTTCGACGTGCCAGGGCTGGACAAGATTATCCTGGTCGGTCTCGGAAAGCGCTCTAAGCTCAACATGGCAGGTTTGCGCACGGCTCTCGCCGAAGCCCTCGTCGCCGCTCGCGATACTGCCGGTGCAGAGCATCTGATTTTCCCGCTCATCGACGTCGATCTGCCAGGACTTACCGTTGAGCAGTTCGCCCAGGTGGCGGCCGAGTACGCGACGCTGGTGGACTACGAGCCCAAGAACAACAAGACTCGCCAGTGGCGTGACGAAGTCGAGCAGACACACTTCCAGTCGCTCACGCTCATTTGCTCGAGCGGCACAACCAAGGCAGCCAAGCGCGGCGTCAAGTTCGGCTCACAATTGGGCAAGGCAACTCGCATGGCGCGTGACCTGGTCAACGAGCCTTCCACGACCATGACCGCGCGCGAGTTGGGCAAGGTGGCAAAGCGCATCGCCGCGTGCTCAAAAGGGCTTGTGAGCGTCAAGTTGTTCGGCAAGCGAGACATCCAGAAGATGAAGATGGGTGGTCTCCTCGCCGTCAACAAAGGCTCTGTTGAACCGCCGCTTTTCATCGAACTCAGCTACGATCCGCCTACCGGTCCTACGCAGGAAGTGATCGGGCTGATCGGCAAAGGCGTGACGTTCGACACCGGTGGTATCAACATCAAGGACTACTCGAGCATGCGGGATATGAAGATGGACATGGGCGGCGCTGCCACAGTGCTCGCTGTCATGTCGCTCGTACCCTTGCTCAAGCCCAAGGTGTCACTGCGCTGCGTGATTGCCGCCACGGACAATCAGATTAACGGCAAGCCGATGGTGCAGGGCGACATCATCACGTCGATGTCCGGCCTCACCGTCGAGGTGGGTCATACGGACTGCGAAGGACGTCTCACCCTGATGGACGCCATCCACTACGTCCAGACCAAGTGCGGCGCTACCAAGCTAATCGACCTGGCCACCTTGACCGGCGACATCGAGACGGCGCTGGGTTGCTACATCACGGGTGTCTTCGGCAATGACGAGCGTTTCACGAAACGCTTCCTGCGCGCCGCCAAGCGCGCCGGAGAGCTCATGCACGAGCTGCCGATGTACGAAGAGATCTTCCGCGACGGCAACAAGTGCCAGTTGGCGGACCTCACCAATGACGGTGCCGGTCCTGCGCACTTTGTCGCTGCCTGGTTCCTCCGGGAGTTCGTGCAAGAAGGTGTCGAGTGGATTCACTGCGACATCGCCGGCTCCGCCTGGCGCACCGACGCCACCGCAAGTGGTATCGAGTCGCCTGGAGGTACCGGTGTCGGCGTGCGTACTCTAGCTCATTTCCTCAGCGAACTCGGAAGCTGAGCCTGCTTTGTAGTGATTGAGTAAACCGGGCTGGACGTGTTGAACAACAACCGTCCAGCTCGGTCCTCATCAATAGTCTAGGTCAGCAAGCTACCAACACTTAATTTCGTCACTTACTTCTCTGTGCGCTCATACGACTTTCTATAGTTATAGCACCCTCAAAAACTCGAATCCAAGGCAGGCTCCACGTTTCGTGGTGCCGCCCGCCTTGGTTCAAGCGTTCAGCTAACTGGGAAACACGTCGTTGTGTTACCCAGCGGACTTGCCGTTTTCCTTTTCGGGAGGCTTGTTCATCAGTTCCGTTACTTGCAGGCAGTGCTTCAGGAACATGGAGCAGAGGTTAAACGTGTAGGTCAAGAACACCGCGCTGAGCGGGATGATCGTGGCCGACGCCCAGATCGTCAGGAAGGTCACGTACGCGTCATACTCAGCTGCCGTATTTCCCATCAGAATCGCTCCAGCGATTGCACCGACGACCGCACCAACAGCCGTGATGACGCCCTTCCCCGGAGCTTGATCGCCCCAACCCGGCTCCAGCTTCCACTTATGCGAGAAGAACGCCATGGTCATGGCACCGCTGGCGGCGGCAACCAAAATACCGAACAGTACGAAGATTCCGCTCATGTATGCGTTTCCTTGTTTGTGTTTAGTCACGAGCCACAGAACTGAGCTCATTCGACAGCATCCCAACCGAGTCCGGACCACAACACCACTCTGTCCATTGCAGTCCCTATCGCACAAATCTGTTCTCAGGCACCATAAGAATGGCTCTACGCTGAGAAATTGAATGGGTTGTTTTTGCTTGTGGCGTGGAGGTCGGGGTTCCGGAGAAGCGAATTAGAGTATCGACATTGTTCGATACTCCGAGCCATCAACACAACTTATGATATCAATTCTGTTCTTCCATGCCGAAGCCTGACATTCCCATTACCAGAGCGATTCAAAGAGTCCCAGATATACAACTGAGATAAAAGTTTGCTTTCCAATTTCTGATTAGCTTGTACAAGCCGCATGGATATCACTTTTCGATCCTCATGATGCCGAGGATGCAGATGAGAACTGACATGTCTTGTAGAAGCATGATAAACGTTCCAACTGAGCGCACTGAATGGTCAAAGCCCGCACTCTTACCGCATTTTGCAACTACCTGGTAGCGTGACATGTAGATCTTCTAATTGAGCACAGTAGTGTCAGTCGAAATATCTTTTTGTTCGCAATATCCCAACTATGTCAATATCATTAGATGGCTTAACCGCATTACAAAAACACCACTCCGGCTTCAAATCTGACTGACGTTTTGTCACCAGGCAGCTAGAAAAACCAAATCGAGCCGGTCCCGCAATATCAAATGTCCGGTGTTTATTCGAGAAATTAACTGCCCCCAATATTAGCGCATACCGTAATTTATTGAGGCAGCTCGATGGCGGAGTTTTCCTTATCCGAGAACCAAGTCTCGTTGAGCAAGACGCTGTGAAAAAGGCATTCCGTGCTCGTTTCGAGTAAATTCTTCTGCAGGCACCGTCCGCCTCTGAATTGCACAAAGGGACGGAAAGTCCCTGTAATATCAACTTTTCAGCCAATCGACGGCACGAAAAGGATAAAATCTAAGCTAAACTATTGCATCCAGAGGGTCAAAAGCTCAGAATCGAAGAACAATTTCTTCTTTTCATACCTGGATAAAACTCCTCCGATAACGCGCTCAGCTCTACTTCCTCAGCCTACAACCGCTTGTTTTTCAGCAAGCGATCACATACCGCTTCAGACTTCGGGGGTAGCTGCAACTGGTGCGCTCTCCTTCGGGTCTTTTTTCACAGGAGCAGAGAACATGCGATTCGTTTTCCTGACGGGCGCGGGCATCTCCGTCGCGTCCGGGATTCGTCCGTTTCGCGGTCCTGATGGACTGTGGAACGACCGTGACGTGGCGAGGCTGTCAGATGCCTATACGCTGGCGTCCGACCCTCAGGCTGTCTTCGATTTCTGGGAGAAGGTGAGAGTGACCGCAGAGGCGGCCAATCCCAACCCAGCGCACTACGCCATCGCCGAGCTGGAGGCACGGTTGCGACCGGGCGATGAGCTGACCTTGATCACCATGAACGTCGATGGTCTGCACCAGAAAGCGGGCAGCCGCAACGTAATCGAGTTCCACGGCTCGGTACACAGAACGCGGCCGTTCAGGGGTGACTTGCAGAGACCGGACATCGTCCTGTTCAATGAGCCGATCCCAATGCTGCGCCCCGCCTTCGAGGCGGCGCGGTATGCAGACGTGTTCATCGCCGTAGGTACCAGCGGTACGGTTTTTCCGGCCAACAAACTGCCGGTGAAACCTTACTACAAGCACGCTCGTACAATCTTCGTCAACCCAGACGGCGTTCGTCCTCGCTACTTCCGGCAGATGGTCACCGGAAAGGCCGAGGAGGTTCTGCCTGACTTGCTGAAAGAACTGTACTGATGTGCTGTATTGACGTGCTGTACTGACGAGCCAGAAAGCTCGGGACTCAAGAGTCGGCGGTTATGGCACCACCATAGCTTACCGGCTCTTGATGTTCAACCGCACCATTTTTGGTGGCATTTTGTTTTGCGATTTTCTACGCTTCTATATAGTTATCACGGAACGAAAAAAAGAAATAAGAAAACGGCTTGTATAGCGATGTTCGGACATATTAGACCGTTCTTCAAGAGCGCTGTCGAACAACCCCCCTCAGCTTCAGTAAGGCAGAGTAGGAGCCAGCCCACTCTGCCTTACTTGAATCCATCACCCATCTCTTACTTGCCGGATGACTTCTTGGCCTCCCAGCGTTTGACGGCGTCTCGATTGGCCGCGGTATTGGAGACGAGCTTTCCTTCAGCACTGCGAATGTATCGCGAGCGCTCATGTTGCACTTGCACCCAGAAAATTTGCCCCCATTGGTCTTGCTGCTGCTCCCACTGATCGTAGGTTTCCTTCCCATAAATCAAGTCAATCTCAGTCTGATCGAGGCGCTTGGCCAGCGCATGCAACTCCGGCGATTCCTTCAGGAGCGAGGCACGATACTGTCCGCCTAGCCTGTAGATCATCACCGACTCCGCGTACGTTTCCGAGGGGCTCGGGAAGTAGTACGTCATCGGCTGAACCCGTGCGATCTTGCGAACCTGGCTCTTGGTAAGCTCCTTCTCGCCGGCAATCTTGTCACCCTTGCTATCGCACCGGTAGTAGAGACCGCTTTTGGCATCCTTGCGATACAGGTGCCAGTCACCGTTCACGTCCTTGTTCTTGGACTGAATCGCCCACACCGCATAGCCATCGTCGTCCTTGCCAATGTTGACGAATCCTATGTCGCCTGCCACGGTCGACTCGACACTGTTCCACCAATCGATTACGTTCTGGTGGTTGTGCGAGATCTCATGCAACGTCAGCGCTTCGATACTGCCATAGCTATGACCGAGCGGCTGGGTCGGATCGAAGACAGCATCAGTTTCCAGAACCGGTCGTTTGTGAGTGGAATTCGGGTAGTAGTGAATCGCCGGACGTCCACCGCGATCGGCACGCCAGGTGGCTAGCGGTCGTTCGCCCTTGGTCAGGTCATCGAGCAGGAAGTAGAACTTGATTCCGGTCGCGCTTCCTTTGGCTCGGTGACTCGGTTGAGCGCGATAGAGCGCCGCTTCGATGCCGTAGAGCTCGTTAAGGTAGGGCGTACGCGCTTTCACTTCATCACCGCGTTCCCACTCGCCCTTGTCGTTCTTCACCCACTGTTTTTCGACTACTTCGTTGTCCCTGGTGAAGGCGACACCAAAATTGGTTTCCAGGTCTTTGATCTTGTCTTCCACGAGTTTCGCCAGCTTGACCTTCGCCGCATCGAGTCCCTTAGGCGTGGCATCGACCGAGAACAGAGAAATCTCTTTGCCAGCCTGCAATGTGAAGACCAAACGATTGCCGCTGTGCTCGACTGCGATACCATTGGCGGTAGCAAATTCGAGCGCCTCTTTGTCGAAATCATTGTCCGGTTCATCACGGCTTTCAACGAAAACGTGGATGCTGCCAGGAGCACCAACGCCATAATCGGAACAGCAGGTGTCGTTCGGTCCGTGAGTATGAACATGCGCGCGGCGGTCTGCGGGCATTCCATACGAAGCGATCACGGAAGCGGTCAAGAAAAACGCAACCATCCCCAAGCATTTACCGAGATGTTTCACGGTAAGCTCCTTTTCGATCTACGAGCTTTGCGTGGACTATGAGCTTGATTGAATGTTTCTGTGTCTTTTGAGCCCGAGTAGCCCGCAAGCCGGTCAACTCCTACAGTGTTCAGACACCGCTGGAGGGTTGAGAGTTAAATAGGCCGTAAGCCTGGTGGTTTGGAACTTACTCCAAACGAAACGAGTATTAGAAAGACGTCTCAGGTTAAGAGATAGAACCTGCGCAGGCCAACCCCAGGTGCGGCCTAGCGAGTCCGAAAGAGTAGACCGCACATTGAGGCGCGTTGAGATATCTCAATTGGCACAGCTGCTTCAACTTGATTACTGCAGCGATTGTGGGGAGTTCCATGCGCGGCTTGCAGCGCGGGTTTCCAGCCGTTTCGACCATGAGACTCGGCGAGGCGCGGCGCAAACTACAGTAGCGGCGTTATGAAAGAAGCCGAGAAGGTTGTTAGGAGGATTCTAGCGTTTTTGGGCGAGCGTATCAGGCGGCATGCACGACCGAAAGATGACGTTCCTTCTGCTGCAGTCGCTTCAATCTGGTGAAGGTGTGTTCGGTTACCCAGCCGGCTTCTGTAAGGAAATCATCGATGTCTGAGTTGCCCAGGAGGCTGTACTGAAAGGCTAGAAGCGCCTGTTCGAGTGTGATGACCAGGTTTTTCATCAGATATGTGCATCTTACAGCGGCTCGCAGAGCCTGTTCATCGACGAGATTGGCAAGCTGGGGAAGCTGCTCGCGGGAGCGTAAGCTGACTGATTCTACGTAGCGAATTTCGTTGAGACAATGCTCGTAGAGACCGGTCATCTGCAAGAAGGCAGAGACGTTCATCCCGGCTTCATCTCCACCGCTACGTTGAACGGTAACGATCGCTTCTTTGAGTGAAGAGTTTTCAGTAAAGACAAGACTGAGTGCCCTGACTGCCATTTTACGATCCAATCTTCCTGCCCTCACCATGTTTTGCGCTTCCAAAGCAGCGTGCAGCAGACGAGAAGAGAGCAGCGCGAAGATCAAAAGTATCTGACCAAGCGGCTGTCCATTGATCATCGAGACTGACAGCGCGTCATCAATGTCTTTGGAAGATACGAGGCCCGCATGCATAATCAGCTCCCCGAGAGGAACGATCATGCTATGGTTCTTGTCCTGTTCCTGCCGTCTGAGTCCGACTTTCACAACACGCAGGCCGGCAACTGCCTGTTCTACCGTCACCAGTTCCGCACGCACATGTCTCTGCGCCTCCAGAGCGGTGGACAGAAGTTTTTCTGGTAGCAGTCCGCGACCGACCAGGTAGCGACCCATTTGATGACCGGAGGAACGGCACGCTTCCAGGGCTTCATCGTATGCAACTCGAGTTATGCACTGCGATGCGACAAGCAGTTCACCGAGCCGGTTTGAGTAATTCAGATCAGCACAAAAACCAGGACCGAACCAGAGCAGAGTATCTTCTACCGAAGCTCCGCACCAGGATGAAAACTGAATGGCTTTCTTTGCCAGCGCCGGCGATACCAGACCGTCTCGAATCAAAGCCTGCACTTCTATGACGTTTTGCAGTTCTCGGATGGAAAGCAGCCCACTGTCCACAAGCATTCTGCCTAGCGGATGACCAACATCTTTCGCCTGAGTGGCAAACTTCTCTAAGTCTGCCCTGTTAGTCCAACCCATCTCCAATAGTAAATGACCAAGCAAAATATCATGGTGTTCGGGCATATGCAATTTTCCAATAGTACGACGACCTTCTAATTCAACACATTGATTGTGAACATTTCGTGGAATTACGGTATTTTTTCTTCCTCGACGCCCATTTCTC
>CAYTDR010000004.1:10291-28380 GCA_964436185.1 uncultured Candidatus Obscuribacterales bacterium
ATTTAGGTCTCAACTAATATTGCCCTGCTTGTTGGTTGGTGCAGATTGGTGTTGGAACAGCGCGAAAAGTTCGCGTTCGATACGGTTGGCGCGGTGTGGATTGGTGTTGGAACAGCGCGAAAGGTTCGCGTTCGATACGGTTGGCGCGGTGCGGATTGGAGTTAAGAGCGAGCTGGCTGTTGGCGGTCCACGCGAGTTGTGTAGCGCGAAAGCGTGGCTGGGGCGGGCTGAAGAATTATACTATAATCTCTAATACTAGCGATTGTTAAACGGAAGCTGTTAGGCATTCCGCCAGGAGTGACGTGGTTTACACGCTTCGTCACTCCTGATTACATCTTGTGAGGTTTACCAGCAGGTCCTCACTTCAAAATCACCAGACGAACGTCGAGCGTGACGTTCCTGAACTGCTGGAGGAACACGGGGTCGACGGACGCTTCGTTGACGATGATTACGATCGTGCGAGGGTAATGCGCACAAATCTCGGTCAAGGTCTCGATCCAGCCCGTAGCGGTGTCCGGGGCGGCAAGCGCATTCGACATGTCAGGCTTCCAGCGAGTCTTGTTCGGAGCATTGAACCAGTGATCCTTGCCCGCGAAGTCTCGCAAAGCGCTGCCGAGTTCGCCCTCCACGTTGATGAACTCGAAGGAGGGGCTGGGCGAGCACTCGTTGATGAACGCGGCGATGTCCGGCCACAGCTCGCGTTGATCCGGCTCGAGGAAGTTGATGCCCTTGCGCTCGGGATCACGGCGATTGCCGATTTGCATCGCGAGACGCTCTACCAGGTTCTCTCGACTCATTGCTTTTCCCTTTCAGAGGTGGGACGTTTGGATGACGTCCCTCGCCTTTGTCGCTATTCAGGCGACGGTTATCACCGACACGAGATTCGTAAGGGGCCAATCGACAACGATGGGCGACGCGAATGACTTAAAGCTAAAAGGGACTTTTGTTCTGCTGGGTGTTACTTTCTGAGGAAATGAATAATTAGATGCTTTGATTCCAACAGATTCCAGGGTCGATATGGAACAGGACAGTCTTCGTGATTACCTCACTCTAAGCGCATTTAAGGAGCTCCCCGTCCAGTAATCATGGAATGGAATCGTAGATGGGATATTCCGCCAGGGTCAAAATGCACATGTACCAGGTCGTGCAGAAACCTGGTGCATGTTGCCTCTTGGCCTGCCGCCACTTTCTTGACGCAGGCTGCGCTAGGTACTTGCGATATTGAAGTTAATCAGAGGCAAAAGTAAGAGGAGCAAGAGTTTTGAACCTACAGACTTTTCAAGGAGTACAAGAAGTTTATGCAACTTTTCATATTGTGTTCATGATTAACGGTAAAAGTGCACCCTCTTTTGAGCTAGATAGTTTTTGTAATTGCTTTTTATATTGCACAGGTTATTCGTCCAGCCACCGTTGTTTGATTCAGAACTAGAAATAAGACAGCAGCGCTTTCCGCGCTGTAATCCTTGCTTGCCGTTCAACTCCAACAACTGCGAGTGAAACGATGACAAAGCGACAAACGACGCTTGCCGAAGTCACACCGCTTTTCGCCTCCCTGCCTGAGAAATACCGGGTGGCCAGAGAGCGTTTTAATCGTCCATTGACGCTTGCGGAAAAGATTCTCTCATCGCACCTCGATCGGTGGAACGATGGTGAATCGCATCCGGTACGCGGCAGCTCCTACGTCTTCCTGCGCCCCGACCGGGTAGCCATGCAGGATGCCACCGCCCAGATGGCGCTTTTGCAGTTCATGCAAGCGAATCTGGATCAGGTCTACGTCCCTTCGACTGTTCACTGCGACCACCTTATCCAGGCTAAAGAGGGTGCCCGCATCGACCTTCTCAACGCCCTGGACACCAACTCGGAGGTCTACGACTTCCTGCGCTCGGCTAGCACCAAGTATGGTGTCGGCTTCTGGAAGCCGGGCTCCGGTATCATTCACCAGGTGGTGCTCGAGAACTACGCTTTTCCAGGAAGCCTCCTGATCGGAACGGACTCCCACACTCCCAATGCCGGCGGTCTCGGAATGCTCGCCATCGGTGTGGGTGGTGCTGATGCCACGTTCACCATGGCAGGCGAGCCCTGGGGCTTGCGTTGGCCAAAGTTGATCGGTGTGAAGCTGACCGGCAGTCTCAGTGGGTGGGCAGCGCCCAAGGACATCATCCTCAAGCTGGCCGGAATCCTTACCGTCCAGGGCGGCACCGGCTGCATCATCGAGTACTTCGGCTCCGGCACGAGCACCATCAGCGCCACCGGCAAGGCGACCATCACCAACATGGGCGCGGAGTTGGGTGCCACCACTTCCGTTTTCCCCCTCGACGAGCACATGCTCGCCTACTTGAGGCTCACCGGGCGAGAAGCAATCGCCAACCTGGCCAAGAGTAACAGCCAGTACCTGACTGCCGATCCGGAAGTGGAAGCCGAACCGGCGAAGTACTTCGATCAGGTGATCGAGATCGATCTCGACAAGCTCGAGCCGCACATCGTCGGTCCTCACACCCCGGACCTGGCGCGCCCGATCTCCGAGTTCAAGAAAGAAGTGGCGGACAAGGGTTACCCTGCGTCGCTTCGTTATGCGCTGATTGGCAGCTGCACCAACTCCAGCTATGAAGACATGTCGCGCGCTGCCGCGGTCGCCAAGCAAGCCGCCACCCGTGGTGTCAAGGCACCCATCGGTTTCATGGTCACACCCGGCTCGGAGCAAGTGCATCAGACGATCGTTCGCGACGGTCAACTGAAAGATCTCGAGTCAGTCGGTGCCAAGGTCCTCGCCAATGCCTGCGGTCCCTGCATCGGACAGTGGAAGCGAACGGACATCAAGGAGGGCGACGTCAACTCGATTATCACCTCCTTCAACCGCAACTTCCCCCGCCGCAACGACCAGAACCCATCGACGCTGGCATTCATCGCCAGCCCCGAGATTGTCACGGCCATCGCGCTGAAGGGCGACCTGTCGTTCAATCCGCTCGAAGACACGCTGACAGCCGAAGACGGCACGCAGTTCAAGCTCGATCCGCCGCCGGCTGCCGGGCTGCCGACGAAGGGATTCAGCGAAGTCGACTTCGGTTACATCGACTCGGCTGAAGAGCGAGCCAAGGGTGATGTGTCGGTCGCCATTCGCGAGAAAAGCGAGCGCCTGGCGGCACTTCTGCCTTTCTCCAAGTGGGACGGCAAGGATCTGGCCGGCTTGCCGGTTCTGCTCAAGGCAGCAGGGAAATGCACCACCGACCATATCTCGCCAGCCGGTCCCTGGCTCCGCTATCGCGGTCACCTGGACCGCATCAGCGAAAACATGTTCCTCGGTGCCAACAACGCTTTCACGCCGAACCCCGGCGAAGGTTTGAATGTACTGTCCGGCGAGACAGGTAAACTGACCGCGGTTGCCCGTGCCTACAGCGCTGCCGACGTCGACTGGGCGGTGGTTGGTGATGAGAACTACGGCGAAGGTTCCAGCCGCGAGCACGCCGCCATGTCTCCCCGCTTCCTCGGCTGCCGGGTCGTCATTGCCCGCAGCTTCGCCCGCATTCACGAGTCGAACCTGAAGCAGCAGGGCGTCCTGGCTCTCACGTTCGCCAACGCAAGCGACTACGATCTGGTGCAATCGCACGACCGTGTCGCTGTCGATGGTCTCGCCGAGCTGGCACCGGGGAAGCTTGTCACTGTCACGTTCAACCACGCGGACGGCACCTCCGATCGCATCACGGCCAAGCACACCATGACCGAGGAGCAGGTGAGCTGGTTCAAAGCGGGCTCTGCGCTCAACTTTGTTCATGAACGTCGTAAGGCGGAGCAGAAAGCAGCCACCACCCCAGCCAAGCCGGTCGACGCCAAGCCTAAGTGTCAGTGCTCCTCCTGCCAGGCAGGCGCAAAATGCGACTGCAGCAAGTGCGAATGTTGCAAGGGCTGCAAGGCTGGCTCATGCAGCTGTTCGAAGTGCCAATCCTGCGCCACCAAAACCAAGGTGGGGCAGACGCCTCCGACAGTCACAGCACCCGGCGGCAGCACCGCGAAGAAGGTACCGCACGTGAAGCGACCGGCGAGGACACGCGGCTCGTCTCTCAAGAAGGTCTCCATCGTCGGGGCCGGCAACGTCGGTGCTACCGTCGCTCAGTACCTGACCCTGAAGAACCTGGCGGATGTCGTTCTTCTCGACATCGATGAAGGTGTGGCTCGCGGCAAGGCTCTCGACATGTCGCAAGCGGTGGCTCTGACCGGTGGGTCGGCGCGCATTGAGGGCACCAGCCGATACGAGGATACCCGCAACTCCCAGGTCGTCGTCATCTGTGCCGGCAGCGCGCGCAAGCCGGGCATGACCCGCGATCACTTGCTCAAGATCAACGCCAAAATCGTCGGTCATGTCGCTCGCGAGAGTCATAAGTATTCTCCGCGAGCGGTGTTCGTCGTTGTCTCCAACCCTCTCGACGTCATGGCTCATCTCACATGGAAAGAGACCGGGCTGCCGGCCAGGCAAGTCGTCGGCATGGCAGGTGTACTGGACAGCGCACGGTTCCAAGCGTTCATCGCCGAGGAGCTGAACGTATCTCCGGAGGATGTGCGAGCGATGGTTCTCGGCGGGCACGGCGACCTCATGGTACCGCTGCCGCGCTTCAGCACCGTCAATGGTGTGCCGCTCAGCGAGTTGCTCCCGGCCAAACGCATTGAGGAGATGTGCGAGCGCACCCGCAACGGCGGCGCTGAGATCGTCGAGCATCTGAAGACCGGCAGTGCCTGGTACGCACCTGGCGCCGCCACCGCATCGATGGTGGAAGCCATCCTCACGGGCGGACGCAAGCTGATGCCTTGCTCGGTCAACAGCATGGGCACCTACGGGCTGCCAGAGGTCTATGTCGGGCTTCCGGTCATGATTGGCAAGGGTGGAGTGGAACGCATCATCCGGCTCAAGCTTAATGAGACGGAGCTTGCCGCGCTTCGACTTTCGGCTGAGTCGATCAAGAAGAACGTGGCGATTCTGTCCACGCTGGCGGAGAGCGGCTCCGGCAGCTAAGTTTCGCTGACGGGAGAGGGGCGAGGCATTCCTTGCCCCTCATCTATTTGAACTGTCGTACTGCGGGCGATGCATGATGCCGCTCCAACAACCGCTCACTGCGACGGCATGGACTTGAGCGATGTCATGCATCGCCCGTGGTGCGACTCACAGGTCTCAACGCCGCCATGCTGGAATGCCGGCATTGAGACCGGACCGGAGGATTGGCGATGGTTGCGGGTGTGGAAAGGCTACACTCGCCGGTACGAACATCAGAAGTCTAACTCCCACCGAAGTCTTGCTCGACTATAATGCAACTTGCCGCCCTGGCGGGCCGGCTGGTTGCTCTCGGTGGAGAGACGGACAAGGAGAATTTAGCAATGATGAAGAGCCTCTCGATCCTCACGCTTGGCGCATTTTTGGCGGTTGGCGTCTGGGCCATCGCACAGGGTCCCCTTGGCGCCGCTCCCAAGTCGGCAGTCGCTCAGGCGATCCCTCCTGCGAGCAAGGACAGGGTCATCGATGAAACTCAAAACGGCAAGACCATCAAGGTGAAGGCCGGCGCAACGGTGGTCATCAAGCTGGCGGGCAATCCTTCCACCGGTTACACCTGGAAGCTCGACTCCAGCGCGACGCCGGCCGGACTCACCCTCGGCAAGCTGGATTTCACCACCCCGCCCCAGCCGCCCGGTCAGATCCGAGTCGGTGCCGGTGGTACCTACCAGATGCGGGTTGAGGCAAAGAGCGTCGGCAGCAACAAGGTGGAACTCTCTTACCTTCGCCCGTGGGAGAAGAACAAGCCGGCTTACAAGACCTTCTCCGTGACCATCGAAGTTACGCCTTGAGGTCACATCTGAGAGCGTGACCGTCGTCCCGAAAGGCAGGCGCCACCGCTCTCGATACCATTGATTCTCAAAAACCGCCAGGCACACAACATGCCTGGCGGTTTTTCTCTTCTGTCTTAGAGCCAAAAATTTTCGACCGCGCATTACTATACCCTATCAAAGCTTCAATCATTGTTTGATATTTTTCGGGCGCACAGTAGGCAAAACGATTTATTTGGCAAACGCTGCTCAGTCGCAGCAAGAGAGCGCTTTACGAGAGACCGCTTACGCACCATAGCTGGTGCGCGAAATTCTACAACTTTTTCCCAGAGGCTGCTTTGGCGAGCTGGGACTCGATGATTCCCAGATTGTTGTCTATCTCACTCGTCTTCTCAGGCGATGGGTTGCAGGTTTTCGCTTTCTTCAACGCATCTAGCGCTTCCTGGTATTTATTGAGCTCATAGAGTCCCTTGGCCAGATTGTCCCAGAACATACATTTGTCCGGCTTGAGCTCAGCAGCCCTTCTGATCGCTTCAACACCAAGATCGAGATCGCCTTTATTCCCACGAGCGTAGTATGTGCACCCCAATGCATTGAAGATCTCAGGGTCGTAAGGGTAGATAGACACAGCTTCTTTCCGCTTCTCCAGGGCTTCGTCGATGCGCTTTTCTTTCAGCAGCTTATATCCCTCAAAGCTAACTCTCCTCGCTCGCTCCCAAGCGGCTCGATCCCCGGTGCCCGGGAATTCCTGGTCTGTTACCAGGTTATATGTGACTCTCTTAGTCGAGGCCTTCTTATAGCCAGGGTAGTTAACAGTACGCTGGTCAGCCTGGACTGCCTGGCATTGAGTTATTTCGATTATCGCGACTGATGAACAAAGGAGAATCGCAAGCAGTTTAGACATAAGATATTTCGGCTCGAACTGACGGTTAACTCTTTATGCCACCGCAGTTTTTCAGATAAACCCGACTGTAGCTCAACGGAAAATACGATATCACCGAGGGGTTTGATACTGGATACGTAATCACTTTCAGCTCAGAAACGGAAAAACACGATATCAACAGGGTGTTTGATAAGTCCAGTCACCCAATGCATAGAACCGCATTTGGTATCAAACCAATTTTTACTATTTCCTATAGTTTACTGTTTTTTAGGCAAAAGAGGGGAGGAGCGATCGATTGGTTTGTGCCAATCGACCGCTGGGCGTCCTCCCCTCAGTTGGTCAGGCCACTTCGATGGCGGTCAGGCGGCGGATTTCGCGCGAGTTCATCTGCAGCTTCCTGGCCGCGTAGACGACGCCGTCCCACTCGCGGGTGAACATGCCGATGTTCTCGTTCCGCAAGCCGGTGCGGCGGACGACCTTCTCGCCGAAGATGACGTCCAGCGGGCAGTCCTCGACCTTGGCCGGGGCGTAGGGGATGGGCTTGAACTCGACCTCGTACCAGATGCCCTTGAGTTTGACGGCGCGGCGGCCGTTGCCCAGGTCCTTCTGTTCGTAGGTCTTGCGGGGACCGCTGTAGCGGTAGCGGCCGCGGCCCTGGGGGGCTTCCATCAGGATGCCGGTCTGGGGGTGAACCCAGAGAGCGCGCCAGCTCGAGCCGGAGATCTTGAAGCCCTTGTCGTCGTACGGCTCGCCGTCGATCAACTGGACGTTCAGCTCGACCTCGAAGTCGGCCCAGACGCGCAGTTGGCGGACCAGGTCCTCACCGCCCATCAGGGCGCGGTTGCAGAGTTCGCTGAACACTTCGTCCCACGGGCGTCCCACCTGGGTGGCCAGGAAGCGGCGCAGCGGCTTGAGGGAGATGCCGCGGTGCTCCTTCCCCTGTTGACCCCAGCGGCTGCTGCTGGTCTCGCGGCAGGGCTTGTCCTCGTCCATGATGCGGAGTTCCGCCCGCTTGCGGCCCTTGGGGTACTTGGCCCGGTAGCGGATGCGGGAGTGGTCCTTCATCAGCTTGGGCAGGTCTTCGCGCATTCGGTTTCCTCTCGTAAGACGTTCATGTCTGCTTCGCCTGGCGGCAAAGCGTGGAGTGCTGGTCGATCACCAGCCTGGAAACGACAGTTATGTCCCAAAACATGTAGCCAGTGCCCCCGGGAGGACTCGAACCTCCAACCTTCAGCTTAGGAAGCCGCTGCTCTGTCCTTTGAGCTACGAGGGCGGATGGTCCCGGAAGTTAGACTTCCGGGACCGTTGATTACTTGCGCATGGCCTTGGCGTAGTAACGCAGGGTCCACGCGCAGATGCGGGGGTTGTCCGTGTAGTTGAAACGGATCCACCGCTTCCCGTCGTGGGAGAAGCTCCACACGTCGAAGTGCTCGCGCATGATGGGCAGGACGAGGGCGTCGTGGTCAAGCGCGCAGACGAGGCGCTGACGGGAGACGCGGCGCAGCGAACGGTTGGCGATGCGCTTGTCCTTCTTCTCGCTGCCCTTGGGGTGGAGGATGCCCAGGATCGGGGTCTTGCGGATGCTGTTGCTCATTAGGTTGCACTCGTTGTGCAACACCGCGGGAAAACCGCCAGGTGCGTCTGTCACACCTGACGGGCGGTGTCTACCTAATAAACAGCAGCGTTGACCGCACTCCAGATGGTGGCGTTCATTCGCTCTCCAGGAAGGATGGGATGTGAGGTTAAGCCGGCCGAGTGCTGTGGCCGCGGACGTCACCCACGAGCTGTTCGGCTCGCGCGGTGAGCTGTTCGGCGAGCGGCAGAAGCTCGATGACCTCCGCCAGCTCGGCTTCGGTCACCTGTTCTTCTGTCATGTCCCGACAGTACGCGAACGCTTTCGCGTCGCCGGTCATGTCGGAAATCCACTCCACGCGGTCGGCTCCGAGCAGGTCTGCGAGCAGGTCGATGGCCGCGGGAATGTGCCCGAGGTTGGTTACGACTGAGTCGATGAACTGCCGGGAAAGCCTCAGCATGGTCTCCGCCAGATGCATGGCGGTGGTGTCGAGGGACCTCTCCTTGAGTCCGTCGAACTCCGCACTCAGCTCTTGGTGGCGGATGAGGAGGGCTCGGACTGCGGGGACGGTTTGCATGCAGGTGTCGAGTGTGGTGCTCATGTCTTTTCCTTGGGAGCTGGGGGACTGGAAGATCGAGCAGGGCTGCTGACCGATAGACGTGCATAAAGCCCTGAGAATCATGTAATGGGCGGCGAGACTCGTACACACACCTGACGCAAAGTCCCCAGTGAACCGCTTTGAACCAGAGCCGACGGTGGGAGTCGAACCCACAACCTGCTGCTTACGAAGCAGCCGCTCTGCCAATTGAGCTACGCCGGCATAATAAGGACAGGCAGGTCCGTCGCGCGACCTGCCCGTCCAGCGAGTTGTGTACTGACGCGATTACACCGCCAACTGGCTGCGGATTTTTTCGAGCCGGGAGCAGAATTCGCGCTCGGTGAGCACGGTCTGCCGCGGATCGGATTTTCCGATGCTGTGACGGAGTGTCGCGTCGCGCGTGGCGAGAAGCGCGCGGCGGGCGGCCTGGTTCTGGGTGAAGAGAGCGAGGAACGCCTCGTCGAGCAGGTCCTGATATTCCTGCGAATCGCGAGCGATCGGTTTGCCCTGCCACCAGAGAGTCTGTTCGCGCCACCACTTCTTCTTTTTGCCTTTGAACTTCGCGCCTAACCCGACGAGCGTGCAGACGTGAACCTGCATCTCCGGGCTTTTGAACTTCAGGCTTTGCAGCAGCCCCTCCATAGAGGCCACCTCAATGCCGCGGAATTTGAACGGGCGGGGCATGAAGTTGCTCAATGCCGCGGCAGCCGTTCCAGATCGAATGTCCATCGCAGTGCTTTCATTCAATGAGGAGGGAACGGGAGCCGGACAAGAAGCCACAAACCGCTTCCAGCGGACAACCCACCAGTTACCGGACGCCAGTCGCGGCGCCGATTGAGGGCCGGCGGAGGGAATCGAACCCACAACCTGCTGCTTACGAAGCAGCTGCTCGCCAATTGAGCTACACCGGGTATCGGTACCTACAAAAAAGGAAAGTGGACAGAGCAGGATTTGAACCTGCGACACGCTGGTTTTCAACCAGCTGCTCTACCGGGCTGAGCTATCTGTCCGTTGAACCATTAAAAGAGCCGGCGGTGGGAGTCGAACCCACAACCTGCGGTTTACAAAACCGCTGCTCTGCCATTGAGCTACGCCGGCACTAAGCGGAGAGAGTGGGATTCGAACCCACGGTGCGGTATTAGCGCACGCCCGTTTTCAAGACGGGAGCCTTAAACCACTCAGCCATCTCTCCAAGCGGAGGGGGTGGGATTTGAACCCACGGTGCGGTGTTAGCGCACGCCCGCTTTCGAGGCGGGTGCCTTAGACCACTCAGCCACCCCTCCAATTAAGTGTCCCCGGGAGGATTCGAACCTCCAACCTTCAGCTCCGCAAGCTGATGCTCTATCCGTTGAGCTACGAGGACATAAAGACGGGAGTGGGATTCGAACCCACGGTGATTCCTCTTTTGCAGAGAGGTGCCTTCGACCACTCAGCCATCCCGTCATCAAACCAAGCAGGGGTGCCAGGATTCGAACCTGGATATGCGGTTTTGGAGACCGCAGTGTTAGCCGTTACACTCACACCCCTGTGTGGGCTCCCCGACTGTGCGGAGAGCCGGAGAGCATTACGTCAGGGACACGCCGCGCCCGCAGTGGACGCAGGTGACCCACTTGCACCAGTGGCCCCAGTAGGCGCCGCAACCGGAGCAAGTCCCGAGCTCGCAGCCCCAGAGGACCTCGTCGTAGTCCTCATCCGGACCCGGCTCGACGAGCGGACTGTCCCAGAGGGGGTAGAGCCACCCCTCCACCCAGCAGTAACCGGTGAAGACCGCCTCACCCCACTGGGTCGTGACCCTCGTACCCTCAGGAAGATCGTTCGACGTCTTCGTCTGGCACATCTCGCACCTCGCTTCGACAGAGGAAAAGGAAAGGGGAACTTTTTTTCCTTCCCATTGCGAGAGGGTCACGTTGAACAAACCAGAGACGGGAGTGGGATTCGAACCCACGATGATTCCTCTTTTGCAGAGAGGTGCCTTCGACCACTCAGCCATCCCGTCAATTCAGTGTCCCCGGGAGGATTCGAACCTCCAACCTTCAGCTCCGCAAGCTGATGCCGTTGAGCTACGAGGACTAGAAGCAGGGGCGCCAGGATTCGAACCCGGATATGCGGTTTTGGAGACCGCAGTGTTACCGTTACACTCACACCCCTGTGTGGCCCCCCGGCCGGCCGGAGAGCCGACGACCCTACGTCAGCGGCACGGAGCGCCCACAGTGGACGCAGACGACGTGCTTGATGCTGTTGCCCCAGTGGGCACCACACCCGGCACACGTGCCGAACTCGCTGATACCGGTATCGTCATCGCCGGAATCGCCGGACTCCTCCGCGACCTCGACCGCGGGCTTGTTCGTGAGGGAACTCCAGAGAGAGGCCGGCACCCAGCAGAAGCCGCTGAAGACCGCCTCGCCGAATTGGGACAGGACCCGCTGACCTTGAGTCGGAGTCGGATTGGTCATCTCACACCTCGAGGAAAGAGACATGGGAAGTCGGAATTTTTGTTCCGGCCGAACAGCGGGCGACAAACAAGCAGAAACGGGAGTGGGATTCGAACCCACGAAAACCTCTTTTGCAGAGAGGTGCCTTAGACCACTCGGCCATCCCGTCATCTCAGCAGGGGCGCCGGGATTCGAACCCGGATATGCGGTTTTGGAGACCGCAGTGTTAGCCGTTACACTCACACCCCTGTGTGGCTCCCCGACGGTGTCGGGGAGCCGGCGACTAGCGCTTATTCAGCGTGCCGCCAGTTCTGGTGCAGCCCCCAGGCAAGCCGTTCCGCTTGTCGGGCCCTGGCGCGGGCGCTATCCAGATCTTCTCCCGCGTGCCAGGCGCGGAAGAGCGTGGGGTAGTACTCGCCCTCGTTGAGCCGCTCGTGCTCTTCGGCGAGCCAGTCCGCGTAGGACGCCAGGAAGGAGAGATTCTCCTCGCTGTCCGCGTCCAGCCGGTCGTCATTGGCGATGAGGCGGATGTATTCGCGCTTCTCGCGATACACCTCGTTCATGCGACCGACTGCTTCGCTATGCCGGGCTTCGGCGTCGCTGTCGAGCTGCCGGGCGGCAGCCAGAGCGGCCTTGGCTTCCAGCATCTCGGAAACAGCAGCTTTCAACTCATCGGTCGAGATGAGAGTGTTCACCATTGGATGGTGCCCTATTTTGCTTGGCGGTTGAAAGATGCGTTAGAGGAGGGGGAAAGTCCTAATCACAGTACTCCCTGAAGGATTCGAACCTTCGACTTCCGCCTTGTAAGAGCGGCACTCTACCACTGAGTTAAGGGAGCTAAGGGCGAGTGGCGTGTTCTACCACTGCCTGAGCCAGTGCCAGAGCTCTGCTTCGCGCGCGGCTGTGGACTGCTCTTCTCTACTGCGCGCAACCATCAGCACCCTGTAGGCACTGACGCAGGCGTCCAGTGTCGCCTGGTGCTGGCAGTCATTGACACGCTGATGCTCTTCTGCGAGCCACTGGGCGTAGCTCAGACAGAACGACTCCTCCCCATCTTCATCGATGTGGTAGGGGTCGCTCGCCTCGAGGCGTTCCTCATAGAGGCGCCGCTCGCGATCGAGCGCGTTGAGCTTGGTGAGAACGTCCTGGTGCGCTGCTTCGGCGTGTCGAAGGTTGGCGTCGGCGTTGCGGAGCGCGAGAGCCGCGAACTCCTGATCGGCGACGGCTGCCTTCAACTCGACGGCGCGATTGTCCATGGTCGTCTCCTTCTCTTTCTCTGACCGACTTTCAAGCAAGAAGCCCCCGCAGGGAATCGAACCCCAGTTTCCGCATTACGAGTGCAGCGTTGTCGCCACTGAACCACAGGGGCAGGAGCTCCGGGACCAGGATTCGAACCTGGGCAGCGTGGGTCAAAGCCACGTGTCCTTACCGCTAGACGATCCCGGAATCAGCCTCGGCTCGCACCATATTTAGTGCGAGCCAGAGGCGCTTACAAACTCTGTAGCCACTCAGGCGTGGGGCACCAGCTCGCCGTCCTTCTTGTAGTACACCTGCATGAGCAGCCTGCCTTCGTGCAGCGCGGGGAACCAGGTGGTCTCCCACTCGTTCTGCGGGATGAAGGTCGGGTAGCACCAGCCCCAACTCGTCTCCACCTCGGCGGTGAACTCCAGCCAGTCCTGGTTCAAGCAGCCCCAGCCGGCGACGTTGTCCACGAACTGGTGCTCGATGCCGCGCTCGTCGAGCAAGACGATGAGCGCCTTGATGAGCGGGTTGTCGCGCAGCGAGACGCTGGTGCCGGGGACGGAGAAGGCGAGGAGACTTTGCACGGGCATGTTTTCGTTCTCGGGGTGTGTTGGTCAATGTATAAGGCAAAAGTCCAATTCAGCGGAGAGGGTGGGATTCGAACCCACGGTGGCTGTTTGACCACACCTGTTTTCGAGACAGGCGCCTTAGACCGCTCGGCCACCTCTCCGAATAGATCAGTACTCCCGGGGGGATTCGAACCCCTCATCGCCGGCTTGAAAGGCCGGTGTCCTGAGCCGTTAGACGACGGGAGCAGACACGGAGGCTGTGGTGTCAGCCCCCGGTTGGCGTTATTCACGCCCGGCTGGGCAACACCGCCTGTGGTGTCGCCCAGCCGCGGACATTACTCCTGCGGCAGGTCGCGCATGGAGAGACTGATTCGACCTCGGTTCAGGTCGAGCTGCGAGATGCGCACCTTGACGGTGTCGCCCTCGTTGATCTCTCGCTTCTGACTGCGCACCGCCCAGGGCAGCTGGGTCGTGTGCAGGAGCCCGTTGACCTGGAGCTCCTGGCAGACGCTGACGAAGTACCCGTAGTCGATGCGCTTGACCACGGTGCCTTCGATCACATCGCCCACTTTCAGCGCGTTGAGGAAACGCGCCTGCAGGGGACGTTTGATCGAGAGCGAGACGAGCCGCTTGCCACGGCGCTCCTCTACGCTCAGCACCTGCACCTCGACCTCGTCGTGCCGGGCGAACCGCTCAGAGAGCACGGCTTCGCTGTACGGGATCTCCGACACATGGACGAGACCCTGGGCTCTGCCGATATCGACAAAGATCCCGTACTCGCGCCCATTGCTCACAGCCACGGTCGTGACTGCTCCCTGAAGCACATCGCCAGCCTTGAGGGCGAGGACACGCTCGTCTTGCTCGACCGCCCGGCGATCGAGGATGAGGTTCCGCTCATCGCGGTCGGCATCCTTGACCTTCACCACCATCTCGGTGCCGACGAGGTCTTCGACCTTGCCCTTGACCGCGCCCAGCATGGAGGCGGGAATGAACCCCGGCAGGTCGCGATGCTTGACTCGCAAGCCGGCCAGACGCCCTTCCTTACGGGCGAGCCCCACCACCTTCACCTTGATGGTGGTACCGTTCTGCCAGTGCGCGGTAAGCTCGTCCCAGAGCTCCACCACACGCCGGCTCAAAATAACAACGTCGCTGTCGTCGGTACCGAGCACCGCAAAGAGAGCGGTCTTACCGACTTCCAGCGTTTTGCCCATTTCCTTGCCGGCGACGAGGGCATCGGACTTGCCGCCATAGCTGACGACGGCACCCTGACGCCCCACTGAGAGCACTTGGGCTGTGATGTAGCCCCCGCGCGTCGGCATTGGAGCGGGCATGACACCGGTCGCTTCGGTCATGAGGGCGAGGAAGCTCGCCTCATCACCAAAGTCGAAGGCGTCATCGCCGAGGATGGAGTTGATCATAGGTAATTCCTATGTCGCGGTTCCAACGTGGGAACCAATGAGAGAGGACCCCGAGGGGTCCAGAGCGACACCGAAGTGCCGCCCGTGCGATACGCCGGCGCCGCTTGTCAGCGACGTAGCGCACCGCGGAGGAGTGCCCTCGCGCCGCCTGACGGCGACGGAAAGACACCGAGGAGCACCACGAATGGTGCCAACAGACAGCGGATAAACGCAGATGTTTCACTGCGCCTAAGAGGGTATGCGTCGGGATTCGAACCCGATCCTGGAGATCCACAGTCTCCCGTGCTAGCCATTAACACCACGCACACCATGTTACTTCGCTTCGTCGTCGGGGACGATCCAGTCTCGCTCCCGCGAGATCTGCAGGACCATTCCGAACATGTAGAGGTTCGCGCCCGGGATGAACTGTTTGCCGTTGTGGAACATCTCCCGCCGGACGCTTAGCGTCACCCAGGGGAAGCGCCACCAGCGCCCGGTCGTGCAGAAGCAGAAGTGGTAGCCGAACAGGCTCTTGTCGTCCAGTGATGCCCACCAGTAGTGCAGGCGGGAGGAGAAGTGGCGGCGCAGCTCCGCGTCGCTCATCGGTTTGTCGTCGTCGGTGAGGGGAGCGAATCCGTCATGCATAGGTTCACGTCTCCTTGGTCATGGAAGAAGTTCTAAAAGGCCGGCGGAGGGACTTGAACCCTCAACCTGCGGTTTACAAAACCGCTGCTCTGCCATTGAGCTACACCGGCAATCGAGTGTTCTCGGGAGGAATCGAACCTCCAACCTTCAGCTTCGGAAACTGACGCTCTATCCGATTGAGCTACGAGAACATGCCAGCTCCCAGGGCAGGAGTCGAACCTGCAGCCGGACGGTTAACAGCCGCCTGCTCCACCATTGAGCTACCTGGGAATAAATGAGGGTATGCGTCGGGATTTGAACCCGATCCTGGAGATCCACAGTCTCCCGTGCTAACCATTAACACCACGCACACCATCTGTAGAGCGCCCCCAGTGGGAGTTGAACCCACGTCTCTGCCGTGACAGGGCAGTGTCCGTTCCGCTGGACTATGAGAGCTTGCTTATTACCCTTCTTCGACCGCCCAGTCTCGTTCTCTGGTCACCTGGAGCAGCATTGCGAAGATGTAGAGCTGCGCCCCAGGTATGCAACCATCACGCGTCCAGAACATCTCCCGACGGATGCGCAATGTCACCCAGGGAAACCTCCACCAGCAACCCGAGTGGGAGAAGCAGAAGTGGTAGCCGAAGAGGCTCTTGTCGTCTAACCCTGCCCACCACGAGTGCAGCCGCGAGGGAAACACCTCCTGCATCTCGGCTTCGCTCGGCTCGCCAGGTAGCTCGACAAACAATTTCTCATGCATCGATCGGCATCTCCTAGTGAATAGGGGATAGTGTTCCCGGGAGGATTCGAACCTCCAACCTTCAGCTCCGCAAGCTGATGCTCTATCCATTGAGCTACGAGAACGTCAGTCTCCGAGACAGGATTTGAACCTGCAACCTCCTGCCCCCCAGGCAGGCGCGCTGACCAAGTTGCGCTACTCGGAGTTGCGATGCAGCAGCAAGGCGCCTTGCTGCCAGTGGAGCCGGCGGGATTCGAACCCGCAACCCTCTGGTTGCAAACCAGATGCTCTCCCGTTGAGCTACGACCCCATGTTGGCGCAACCAGTCACCGGTGGTGGTGCGCCAGGCCACCACCGGTCGCCCTGGCTTAGTCAGCCAGCCAGGACGAGATGACGCTCGGCACGTGCGAGTCGAAGCCTACCAACTCCAGGAAGCCGGGATCGCCAGGGGGCACGATCGTATCCTTGTCCGGGCTCATGGTGACGTTCACCACCTTTGCAGGGATGCCCATCTCCGCCCGGTACAAGTCCAGCTCCTCGTGGGTGTGGTGGCTTCCACCGTTCCGCTTGTCGAGCCACGTCTCGTCATCCGTGAGGAGAACGAAGGCATCGACCGGGATGCGGTTGCGCCGTGCGTACGCCATCGAAGCGCCCAGGTCGGTCCCACCACCTCCCATTTCGGCAAGCTTGTTGGCCACGTCGTCCATCCGCTGGCGAGGCGAGATGTCGATCGGCCACACCTGCTGGTCGAATGCCACCGCGCACCAGTTGGGCTCCACATGCGCCATCGAGAGCGCCATGATGGCAGCCGCCTGGTGCAGCGAGAGGGAGGGGAACGCACCGATCTGGTGCATGGACATCGAGCCAGAGACGTCGATGCAGAGCATCAGACGCTTCCCAGAAGGCTCCGAGTAACGGAAGGACTTGTAGAAGCCCGCATCCAGGGCATCCACAATCCGCGTCACCACGGGCCACTCCTGGCTGCCCTTAATGCCACGCCCAGACCGGTACGTCAGGAGCGCCTTGATGAACGCCAGCGGATGGATGCGAGCCTTCGCCAGCGCCTGCTCGTCCGTGAGCTGCGCGGCGATGAACTGCGACACATCCGGCCGAGCGTCCGTCAGCACTCCGTGGGCCCCGAGGTTGCCCAGGTTTCGCAGCAACCAGGTCAGGGAGTTACCCTTGCGCCCGGAGCGGAAACCGTTGAGCACCGCCTCGTAGACGCTGGCGTCGCGGAGGTGCGTCGGGATCGCTTCCATGGGCAAGCCATGGCTCTCGATCAACCGAGCCGCGTCCACGGACCGAGCGCCCTCGACCTGAAGCTGCCCGTAAGCAGCCAGCAAGGCCAGCTCCGGCTCGGACGCCATCGCCCCCTGCGGCAGCGTGCCCTTGACGATGAAGTCAAAGACGGCGCGCCGGTTGGCGGACGGAGCGTTCCAGCGAGCCGGGTGCGCGAGGTTGTACACATCGCGCTGGCTGACTCCGTCGCGGGTCTGGTACTTGATCACCTGGAGCGCCAACCGCTCGACAGGCATATCGTTGTACCAGCGGGAGACCCGCTTCATGAAGCCGTTGCCACAGCCCCGCATGCGGGTCCGCTCGCCCTGCCCGGGACGCCCGCGCAGGAAGGCGATGAAGTGAGCCAGGTCCGTGAAGGTACCGGCCACCTTCGGCAGCACGTCCAGCGCCTCGAACGAAGCCTCCGTCGGCTCGTCGATGAAGCGACCGCCGGCTAATGCCCGCTTGACCTTCTGCGAGGCAGCCTTGGCCAGCACGAAGAGCGCCGGGTCCTTGCTGGGCACGCGACCGGTGACGCAGGCGTCGACTGCCAATGCGACCACGCGCTTGGCGTCCGCCGCCAGGCACCGATCGACGCAGTCCACGTTCTCCTTCGTCAGGTCGTGCTCCTTGACGTAATAGGTACCGCCCGTGGTACCAAGCGTCAGGAAGCGGCGCAGCAAGTCCCAGTCCGAGAGCTGGAACCCGAGCCCGCCGGCGCGGTTCTCGACCATGCCCGGAGGCACGGGGTCGGTCGGGTCAGCGAAAGTCGACAGGGTGCGGAAGTTGCTCATTCTGGTCTCCTTGCGGTTCGAGGGGGTAGGTTTCTTTAGAAACATGTTCGAACAGGCGTCACCGTCGCAAGCTTGCGGTTCGACGGCAACAAATTAGGAAAGTGTCGAAGGAGGGAGTCGAACCCTCACGGCCTTGCGGCCACCAGCTCCTGAGG
>CAYTDR010000005.1:0-7244 GCA_964436185.1 uncultured Candidatus Obscuribacterales bacterium
CGATCTCCGTCGCGAGATCGATCTAGTCGACCTTGAGATTGCCGCTTTGCTCGAACAACGTTTGAATCTCGCGCTTCAAATCGGCGGCGTGAAGCAGAAACACGACATTCCCTGGCGTGACTTGCACAGAGAGCGTGATGTTTTAAACTCCGTAACCGCTTCGAGCGCGGATAGAAGAACGAGTAATCATATTCGTCAGATCTACGAGCGACTGATCGAGCTGACTACAGCAGCTCAGGCGGAGCAAACTTCTACCTCCACATGCCAGGTTGCCTGAGTTTTAGGTTCTGCGGAGCGAGGTCTGCCTCGCTCCATACACCACTAAGTAGCGTGAAATTTTCATAGCAGTCTCAACAAATGAGCCCCGCACAAAAACTAATGCAGGGCTCATTTTTCTGGCTCTGCACCAGGCAATTTTTAAGAAATTCGGCTACTCGTGAGACTTATTGCAGATCTTCTAAACGACCTCCCAAAGTCGTATGGTCGTTGATCCAACCAGCTGCAAGGGTTGCCAGAATGACAACCGCCAAGCCCGTGAGGATTGACATAATCACCTCTAAGTTGATTAATGCAAGTGTCAATAATGTATCAGAACTTTCTCAACAAACGATGGAAAATTTCATCCAGCTTGGTTAAAAATATCCTCTCGACATCCCAGTCAGTACCGGATGTCGGACGATTGGCCCGATGAATATGTATTTGAACCCGGCGGTGATCAGCCCACAGAGATAGGTTTGGTACCGAATCTGGTTTTGAGCAGGCCACCTGCCCCTAAAATCACTAGAAGCATAATCAGTCGAATGCCAATTTGAGGTAATTTTCCGACAGCAGGAATCTGACCTATTCCAGCGAGAAGTAAACTGCCGACAAAGATACGCAAAAACATGCAGACCCGAGGGTGATCGATCATCCACGGTAATTGAGACAAGCCCGTCCTCTTCAATATTCGTTCGCCAATCAATGTGATTGCCACGGATAAGCCGGCAAACAAGCAAAGTTGAACCGCCCCGGCAATAACAACTGACAGCGGCACTGTGATTTCCAGAAGCAGGAGAATCCGTTGCGATATACCAATCATTACACCTACGAGAATCGCTCGTCCGAGGCACCGCCAGAACTGCGACCGACAGCATTCCTGTGCCACAGCAATCTGGCTGGCGAAGAAAGCGTTACCCAGGATACCGACGAAAATAAAAAGCGCAAGAGAGGGAAGAAACGGTTTCGGAGTCTTTGCCCACTGGCGAAAAGCGACCATCGGTGGCTGTTCGTGGGATCGCAACGACGAGTTGGGTCGCAGAAACTTAGCCACCGGCGAATTTCCGAGAATGCGCCGAACGATCGGCATATCTTGCATACCCTCGCTCTCTGATTCGATCTTCGGTGACTGGTCATCGAGAGATTGAGCAATCAATGTCTCATCCGCGCCTTCGGCTAGCATTTGAGAACTATAATCCAGCTCACCGCCACCGATCGTCTCGATAAAGTTCGTTCGCTTTTCATTCTGTTCACTGTACGTCGATTTGGCGTGGCATTCGTTTATAAGCACAAAAGGCATGCAGAACAATGCCACTGTAACTAGTATCAACGGCACGACATATTTCTTAGCCAAACTTCTGCCTTTCAACACATTCAACACTCGTATAAAAACTTGCACTCTCGCCTGACAATAGGAGCAATCTCTAACGATTTTTCAGGCTGTCAATTCCTCTCCAGCAGAATCCGACAACAGGAATTTGAGACCGAACAGGAGAACCAACCCCACCATCCAGGAAAGAACGCCCCACACTGTCTCATATGGATCGGCCATAACCAATAACCACAATCCGCCCAGTACCGTGAGTACTTTGAGCACCCCTGCCAGTGGATATTGCCTGGCGGTATCATAAGCAGTGATACTACCCATGATGCTCTGTGTGAGCTGCTCGGAAACATCGAACTGCGGCATAACTTTTGCTGTTTCTATTATTCTTGCGGTCTGCGTGTACCACATCTCGCAATCATTGCACTGTCTGAGGTGCGTGTCGGCCTGCAAATCATCGCGATCAGACAGAATTTCCTCCGGATCCAGCCGCTTATCGAGCAGCACTCTTATCTGCATACAATCATCCTGCTGTTTCCTATCCATTGCTCATTCACCCCCTTCAAGAATTCGCTCGCTGTCCATTTCTCACATCGATTGTTGGCAAGCACTCTCTTTTGTCATCAAACTACGCAGATTCTCTCTGGCGCGAAACAACAATGACTTGACTGAGCTTACCGAATTGCCTGTGATCTCCGCGATATCCTCATATTTTAAGTCCTGCTGATAGCGAAGGATGAATATTTCTCGCTGCCTGACAGGCAATTCGCCAAGAGCATCGGCGAGCTCCTTCTGCGAAACACGCAATTCGACCATCAGCTCCAAATCGTCCGTCGAAGCCGGCTCACTAGCGGGATTCACCTCGAGCATCTCGTCTAAAGACGATTCCAGTTTGTGATCGCGAATGTAGTTGAGCGCAGAGTTAGAGGCAATCTTCAATAACCACGGCTTAAAACTGCGGTCCGTCTGAAAGCTCGGAAGCGCGCGATAGGCTTTCAAAAATGTTTCTTGAGTCAAGTCGGCGGCTGTCTCGTGCGATCGCATCATCTGATAGACGACGTTATACACGAGCTTCTGATACCGGCGCACAAGAGCCTCAAAGGCTTTGTTGTTGCCGGACCGCGCACGTTTGACTAGCTCGGCATCATCCAGCTCGTTCAGGTCACTGTTAGGCTGTTTTAGTCTCTCTTTCACCTGACCGATAATCCAGTTTGCCGGGGCTAAATCAGACAAAGGCTTAATCGAGCCACTTCCTAGCATATCTCACTCTTACCTCCGGGAAGCCCATTAGAATCTACTTTTGAAGCCCCAGTCCGGGATTTCCTGTGAGGAAGCCCTTGAGCTTTGTCGACACAATCTGACGCTGATCCTGAGTAAGAACCTTGCGAATCTTGAGAGCAGTATCGAGGCGCTTATCCTGCATCTGCTGTCTCAGAGCGCGGATGCCCTCGACTTTTTGGGTGATCTGTTCATCAGTCGTACTCTCATCAGCCATAAGATTCGAGATGTCGATCAGGTGCTCTCTTATTTGCTCCCGCAGTGGTCGGTTCGCCTCAATCTGAGCATCGACCAGAGTCGAGATCTTAGTTTGCTGCTCGTCAGAAGCTGCTACCAGATTGAAAAACCGCTTTTGAATGTGGTTCTTCAATGCCTGTTCCAGATCTTTGTCGATCAAGCAACCAGTGATTGCCTTGACCGCGTACGCCGGCTCCACCTGGGCAGCCGCGACTGCCACTATGGCCACCCCTCCCAGCAATAATGCGGCTGGTTTGCCAGCCTTCATAATGTCAACTTTCATTCTCATTCCCTCTTTCTTGTGCGGCACATTTGTTGCGCTCGCTAGTCAAACTGCCTTCGATTTCAGATACACCGGTTTGGAAGAAAAGTTGCGTTTGGGACGAAATCTCTCAGGTTGGCACTTCCCGGGAAGTTTGAAGGGAAAACTCCCAGACGAGCAGATCCGGGGCATAATGAACTTGAGGTCGCCGGCGCAAGGAATGAGCCAGCAGCCTCACAGACCGCCGGGCACGGGGTTGTCAATCCTAAGACCTAACAGATGAGCGAACTGCTATTGAATGAAGACGTCCAATTGAAATCTGAGCAATTCAACATGGTCAGTCCCCCCGATTAAAGAGGTTGTTTCACCAGTATTGGTGGAACCCCTGGTGTGCCCCAAGCCAAACCTGGGCGATCGATTCGAGTTTCTCTCGATGATTGGTAGTGGCGGGATGGGAACCGTATACAAGGTAAAAGAACGTTCCACGCAGGAAATTTTCGCGGTTAAGGTTCTTCAAGATGAACTCGCCCGAGATCAGGTGGCACTGAACCGGTTCGAACAGGAAGTGCTTTCCACCGCCAAACTTTCGCATGCCAATTTAGTATCTGTTTACGAATACAGCACCACACCTGATGGCTCCCCGTACATGCTTATGGAATATATAGCAGGACAGAGTCTCGCCGCCAGGCTGCAACAAAGCGGTTCGGTGAATGTGGATCAAGCTCTCGATCTCTTTATTCAGATCACTGAGGCACTTGAAGAAGCTCATCAAGCCGGACTGATTCATCGCGATTTGAAACCCAGCAATATAATGCTGGCGTCAACTAGCACCGATACAGAGATCCCGAAGATAGTCGACTTCGGGATCGCCAGAACCGTAGATGAGTCGGTTCGCAACAAAGAAACAATTACAAAAACCACAGAGATTGTCGGCAGCCCCCTCTACATGTCGCCCGAGCAATGCACCGGAGGCGAGCTTGATGCAAAGTCAGATATTTACTCGCTCGGATGCGTCATGTTCGAAGCGATCACGGGTCAGCCGCCGTTCGATGGCAGCAACCCTGTGCAGATTATCCTCAAACAGATATCGGGAACGGTTCCCAGCCTCACGGAAAAGGTCGATTCGAGCGCAAAACTTCTAGAGTTGGACAAAGTTATACAAAAATGTCTGGCGAAGGAAAAGACGTTACGCTATCTTTCTGCGAGCCAGCTTGCCGGCGATTTGAAGAAGATTGCGGCAGGTCAGAGACTGAAGATAAACGGCACCAGCGGCTCAGTTGAAACTATCGGCAAACTCACATTGGGCTTTGGAGCCTTCGTCATAATTTGGATGCTGCTCTTCGCCTTTTGCATATTCACCCCGGTCTTCTACTATGCTTCGCATCCGCCTGAAGTTGAAACAGCCAAGCCGGAGACAGCGCTAACAAACGCTCTTCAGGCAGTCAATTCATACAGCAATCAAGGAAGACTAGCTTCCGAGCTGCAGCGAGTGGCGTTCTACCATTTTCGTGAACGTAGCTATGCTCAAGCTCTTCCTCTACTCAAATATGTCGCGGAAACAAACAAGCGGACAGGCAATCTGTACAGCGAGGCCTTCTGCTATCAGTGCATCGGACAATGTTATCTGGCCTCGAAGAACTACCAAGAGAGCTATGAATGGTACAAGAAGTCGATGGACATGTTTTCGACATTGCCGAAATCGGCTTTTGTGCCGGGTGCTGAGACCGAGACTAAAACGGGATACATTGAGGTTCTTCGCAAACTCGGCAGACAGGCTGAGGCCGATGCCGTGCAAGCGACGTTGAAGCGAAAAGATTTGAGAAACCTGGAGGACTTCTATAGGAAGTCCGGTGTCACCGAGGATGCCGCGCGGGTTCACGATCTATTGCAGAGATTGCACTGACCTACACCGGTTTGTTTAACGAGACGCTGATAGAATCGTAGATACCCAGGATTCGAGCGCGAGTAGCGCTTTCTCTGATGGCCGCCCACACCTCTTGCGCCTGCTGATTAGTGGTAACACTCAGGTCGAGGATATATCTAAATGTCCAGGGCTGTTCTTCGATGGGCAGAGTCACCGTACTCAGTACTGAAGCACCATATCTGGCGATGGTAGTGGAGAAGAAATTGGTAAAGTCAATCTGATCGGGATCGAGCTCTACCGAGCAGCTCATGATGGGATTGGCGGGAAAGTGCAGATTGATGTTCTGCATTGCCACCTGAATTGGTGCCACAACAGCGAAGCGAGTTTCGTTCTGCGCGAAGTCCTCGATATTGTGTGCGAGAATTCTCAACTTCGTAGCCTTTGCGGCTGCCACACCGGCAATGGCAGCAATCGATTTGTCGTTTTTTTGCTTGACGAAAAAGGCTGCTGACGACGTATCCCAATAGGCACGAATCTTCGCCTGAGGCAGCTTGGCAAGAAAAGTCTTGCACTGTTTGAATACTGTCGGATGCGAGACTATCGTCTTCAGAGACTCAGGCGTAGTCCCAGGAATTCCCAACAACTGGTGATGAATCGGCACATAAACGTCGGCAAGAAAAGACACTTGATAGTCGAGAATGAGCTCATACACTTTCTGCATTGCACCAGCGGACGAGTTTGCCAGTGGCACGACACCGAACTGTGAATCACCGGATGCGACTTGATCGAATACGCCCTTCAAGGTCTTGCAAGGTGCAAACACAACGTTAGGACGGCTCTCGATGTTACCTTCGGGAAAGAGACCCAAGTTGATGCCTCTTTCCTTGATAAACAACAAGGCCGCAACATGACTGTAAGCGCCCGGAGCTCCCTGAAACGCAAAGCACGTTTTGGAAGTTGGATTCTTTTTTGCAGTCGCGTCCTGCACCATATTGAGTAGTCTAGTACGCTCCCCTTTAGTAGATTTGGCTCTCCGACAATCAAGTTAGTTTTTCAACTACAACCAACTTTAGAAACCCCAGCGATGAGGTGACAGCCGAAGGAGCTCAAACCAGCGAACTCAGCTCCTCCAGAGGAAGCCGAACTTCGTAGTCGACCGTGCCGAGACGTGTTTTTGGCAGAACCAACTTTATCTCGTCACCATCGCGCTTCTTATCCTGCTCCATTCTTGATACCAGATCGTCCTTCGACATTCCCTTGGGAATTTCTGATTGGAGCCCAGCGGTGGTGAGGATATCCTTCACCCGCGCAAGATCTGTCTTGGGCAATAACTTTTTCTGAATGCTCAGCTTCGCTGCTTGCATGATACCAATACCGATTGCCTCGCCGTGGCTGAGCTTGAACTCAGTCACCTTCTCGAGGGCGTGGCCGAGAGTGTGTCCCAGGTTGAGTATTCTGCGAAGGTTTTCCTCTCGAGGATCGCGTGACACCACATATATCTTCATTTTTATGCAGCTGGTAATCAACCCTCCTAACGCGGGATCCTCCACGTCGAAGCCGTTCTTCACAGACTTCTCCAGAACATCGAGCAAAGGAGTCGGACCACTCTCGTAGTCAGTATGCTTCGCTACCGTGTCTTCTATGAGCGCGTATTTGAGTATCTCCCCGATGCTGCCCACAAGTTGTTTTCGGGGTACGGTAGAAAGCATCTCCTGGTCTGCCAGGACTGCTTTAGGGAAGTAAAAGGAACCAGCTAAATTCTTTCCGGCGGGCAAATTGATCGCAGTCTTGCCACCAATTGCGGCATCGACTTGCGCGAGAAGCGATGTCGGCACGATGATCAAGTTAAGTCCACGAAGATAAGTGGAAGCGGCAAATCCAGCCAGATCCGAGACCGATCCACCACCCACAGAGACGACAGTATCTTGCCGATCGAAACCACGCTCCTGCAAATGCTCCCAAACCCGCAATAACCAGTCGGTGGTCTTGCACGCCTCACCGTCCGGCACCTCTACCACCGCTGG
>CAYTDR010000005.1:7254-10544 GCA_964436185.1 uncultured Candidatus Obscuribacterales bacterium
GTGCCAGTCGACCGGGCGGATCGTCTCGATACGGTCCGGCACCTCGAGCGTCGTCACCTTGTAGTCTTCGGAGGGAAGATTATCGAGCAAGTCGCGCAGCCAGTGGACTGCCGTAGAAGGCTGACACAATACCAGGACTCGCTTGCCTGCGTTAATCTGGGCGAGCGTTGGGGAAAGCTTATTGCGCGCTCCCGGGCCCACCGCCACTCTGGTCTTCACTTCCAGTGCCGTGTTCCAGAGCATGGTGATGACTGGTCCCCGGTGTTTTGCTTTGTGGCGCATGGTGCTTCTTCACTCCCCTCTAGTTTGGATTGCTCGTCTCAACAGTCTTTCTGCAAACTACATTTGACTACAGAAAGAACATATTGAAAAGAGTTCTCAACCATATCTATTCCCTGGCTTTGCCAGTTCAATCATGTTGTCTTTCAGATCATCGAGATCTGTCGACTCTAATTATTACTGCCGTTCCTCACACCTACCGAGCGATGTCCGATAATTCTCATGACTGCGCTCGATTGCGGCTACTGAGTCTCCAGCGAATTTATCCAGAAAAGCATCAGCAAGTGTGATAGCGATCATCGCTTTGCACACGACAGAAGCTGCTGATATTGCGCAAACGTCAGAGCGCTCGTAGTCTGCCTTATGCGCTTCGTACTCGGGAAATGAGACCGAGTCCAATCCTTTGCGCAAGGTCGGAATCGGTTTCATAAAGGCATGCACCACAAGCCGCTCACCGTTAGTCATGCCGCCTTCCAAACCGCCTGCCCTATTGGTTCTCCGCATGAAAGGCAGCTCGCCATTGCTTGGATAGATGGCATCATGCACTTGCGAACCTTTGGAGCCGGCAGACTGAAATCCATCACCTATTTCCACCGCTTTCATGGCTTGTATGCTCATTATCGCTTGCGCGATTTTGCCATCCAATTTTCGGTCCCATTGCGTATAGCTGCCCAGACCGACCGGAAGCCCGTCGGCAAGCACTTCAATAACTCCGCCGAGACTGTCGCCTTCTGTCCAGATGGTGCGAATGTATTCCGTAATCTCGGCTGTGCTTTTTTGATCGGCGCAAAACATCTCCGATTCAAGCACCTTTTCGTCTAATTGTTTCAGATCGCTGAAATTTGCCGGTTGGGCTTTCACTTTGCCGACTTGAATAACATGACTGGCCAGCACGATGCCGAAGTGAGAGAGCAACTGCATGCAGAGCGCGCCAGCCGCCACTCTCGCAGCAGTCTCCCGCGCACTGGCTCGCTCGAGAACGTTCCTGATATCAGTGTGCCCAAACTTAACGGCTCCGGATAAATCCGCATGACCCGGTCGGACATGTTTGATTTTCTTCTTCGCCATCTTCGCAGCGATCTCGCTATCATCAAAGTCGACTGGATGGACAGACATTACATCTTGCCAGTTAAGCCAATCCCGGTTCTCGATCATCAACGAAATCGGTGCACCAGTTGTAATACCATGACGGACGCCGCTCAAAATAGTAGCAGTGTCCTGCTCGATCTTCTGCCGAGAGCCCCTGCCATATCCTTGCTGCCGGCGCCACAACTCGTTGTCGATTTTTTCCGTGTCGACGGAAAGACCGGCTGGAAAGCCATCGAGAATCGCAATTAAAGCTTTTCCGTGCGATTCGCCGCTTGTTAAAAAGCGCAACATAAATAAACCCTGCAAAGGCATGATTCCATCGATTCTACAATAATACTGGTCTACGAATTTACGGTGTTAACTAATATGCCTTCTCTCAAAGGTTTTCTCAAAGTCCCCGGCGACAAGTCCATTTCTCACAGAGCCCTCATCTTTTCAGCCTTCACACGTGGCTCGAACAGGGTGAGCAACCTCTCGCCGGCCCAGGATGTCGCCGATACCGCTGAATGTCTGCGCCGGCTAGGTTTGCAGATCACAGAACCTGGCGGTGGAGCGGACATCACTATAAACAGTCCTGGAATAGATGAATTATCCGAACCTGCGAGCGGTCTATGGGCAGGCAACAGCGGCACGACAATCCGGTTGATGTCCGGTCTGGTGGCGGGTCGGCCCTTTACCAGCAGATTCGATGGCGACGAGTCCTTGCAAAAACGCACGATGAAGAGAGTCCTCGAGCCCTTGACCATGATGGGGGCTCGATGCCAAGCAACAAAAGACGATTACGCGCCCTTCGCCATAACCGGTGGAGATCTGAAAGGACGGCAGTTTCACCTGTCCGTCGCTTCCGCGCAAGTCGAGGCATGTCTCCTCCTTGCCGGTCTGCAGGCGGAAGGCACCACATCAGTGACTGTTCCTCAGCCGGTCCGCGATCACACAAGACGAATGTTCCAGCACCTGGGCATTCCATTTCGACAGCCGGACGATCGCACCATTTCCGTAGAACGCCTGCACATGCCGGTTGTGGCCTCTCCGCTCCGGGTACCGGCAGATATCTCCTCGGCAGCCTTCTTCATGGTCGGAGCATCACTCCTTCGAGGCTCCGATATTACTCTGGCCGAAGTAGGGACCAATCCAGGCAGAACCCTGGTGCTGGACGTTCTTAGAGAGATGGGAGCTGAAATTGAGGAGTCGACAACCAGAACAAACTGCGGGGAGCCAGTCACGGACATTCGCATTAGATGTGAGAAACGACTGACAGGCACGAAAATAGGCGCCGAGAGAATTCCCTTGGGAATCGACGAGTTGCCTGTACTGGCATTAACGGGAGCGCTATGCGACGGCGAGCTCATCGTCAGTGGTGCGTCCGACATGCGACATAAGGAGAGCGATCGCATAGCCGCTATTGTCGGAAACTTATTTCGTGCCGGAGTTGAAATTGAAGAGCGAGAAGACGGCTTCGTAGTCAGCGGAAAAACGACCATCAGGGGTGGCTCCGACTGGCAAACATTCGGCGACCATCGAATGGCGATGACAGGTCTGATCGCATCACTCGTGTTTGAGCAGCCGGTGAAGCTGGACGACGAGGATTGCATGTCGGTGTCCTATCCTGGCTTTAAGAACGATTTGAGGAAACTGATAGCAAACTGAAGAATCAAGAGCGCGGAATTGATCCACGCTTTTCGAGTGCGTCTGCACTCGACTTTTCTGCGAACCTAAACGTTACTGAGTGTGCTAGGCAGAGATTGTCGAGCGTCACAGCCATTAGCCGCCAGAAGCGGCAAGCGTGTTTCTCGCGACATAAACTATCCAGACGAAAACTATCGTGCCTGTGCAGGCTACCCAAAAGATCGGCTCCTTGACGAGCGCTTTGAGGTAACAAATCACCTCGGGCGCTGATAACCATGAAAGAACGCGCTCCAACT